>JALOMY010000166.1 GCA_025455225.1 Cyclobacteriaceae bacterium
ACCGGAAGCATTGAAAATTTCGAGTTTTACGGAATCGTATTTTATGTTGGGTTTTGCCGGCTGAGTCACAGGCTTAGGTTCTTCTTTTACAGCACCTTTTTTTGCGGCTGTTGCAGGTTTGGGTTCCTCATTCTTTGCTTCTGGTTTATTCACCAAATAGCTAATCGTAGCACCAGCCGGTCTGTTTTGTCCATTGAATACGGCATTGGCATCGAAGCGCGGACCTGACGGTTGCTGGATGGAAACTAAATACGCATCCGGAGGGGTGAAAAGATGAGCGCCTTTCGAAACAACAACAGAAGATTTGGCCATTTCACGCAAAGGGCGTATGTCGTCCAATACATAAATAGCACGGCCAAACGTACCAATTACCAGGTCATGTTCGCGAGGGTGAATTATAAGGTCAATGGTGGGTACGCCTGCCGGATAATCATTCGTCCACTTGGTCCAGTTCTTACCGGCATCAATGCTGACAAATAATCCATTCTCAGTACCAAGAAACATAAGTTTCGGCTCAACCGGATCCTGAACGATGGAATGGGTAAAGTTGCTTTCACCAACTTGTGCAGGCGTTACCAGGCTAACCCAGGTTGCACCAAAGTCTTTTGTATGAAATAAGTAAGGCTTATAGTCAAACATTCTGTAGTTGTTCACTACAACAAAGGCTTCACCTTCATTATAGGATGAAGCCTGAATTTGTGGCACCCATGCATTCTTAGGCATTCCTGTAATCTTAGAGGTAACGTTAGTCCAGGTTTTTCCGCCATCCTGTGTTACCTGCACCTGGCCATCATCCGTGCCTACCCAGATTACACCCTGCTTCACCGAACTTGGTGCGATGGTAATAATGGTGCAATGATTTTCAGCCCCGGTTGCATCCATGGTAAGGCCTCCGCTTTCATGCTGTTTCTGTTTCGAAGGATCATTTGTAGTCAGATCGGGTGAAATGATTTCCCATGTATCACCTTTATTGGTCGACTTATGCAAAAACTGGCTTCCATAGTAAATTGTAGAATTGCTTTTCGGATCCTGAGCCAGTGCGGCATTCCAGTTATACCGTAATTTCACATTGACATCCGGGTGGGTCGGACGAATAAACTTGGTAAAGCCAGTGGCCAGATCAAATCGTCCGAGGTTGCCTCCTTGTGACATCGCATATCCATATCGGTTATCATCCGGATCGGGTGAAACATCAAAGCCATCACCGAAATACACTTCCTGAAAGTAATGGTTGCGGATACCGGCATTTCGCCAAACATAGGCAGGTCCTACCCAAGAGCCATTATCCTGCATACCCCCGTAAACATTATAGGGATGAGCCAAATCAACATTGATATGATAAAACTGTCCTACCGGGATGTTATCGGCAAATACCCAAGTTTTACCCATATCGCGGGAGATATTTAAACCACCATCGTTACCATCAATAATCAGGTTGGGATTTTCCGGATGGATCCACCACGCATGATGATCGGGATGAACACCGGAATACGGCAAAAGTTCACGGAATGATTTTCCTCCATCCTCACTTACGTTTACGCGTGAAAAAATGGTATAAAGACGGTTTTCATTTTTCGGATCTGCATAAATCTCGTAATAATAAAATGGCCTGTCTCCAATTTCACCCTTATCGTTAATCATCTTCCAGGTTTGACCTCCATCTTCTGAACGATAAAGTGCATTTTTCTTGGCCTCAATCAGGGCATATACAATATTCGGTTTACTGCGGGCAATGGCAAGGCCCATTCGGCCTAAGTCACCCTCAGGCAGTCCTTCTTTATTCGTCAGCTTCTTCCAATTCTTACCCCCATCGTATGTTACATACAAACCGGACCCGGGGCCTCCTGAATTAAATGTCCAGGGCATTCTTCGGTGCTCCCACATGTTGGCAAAAAGCTTATTGGGGTTCGATGGATCCATCACCAACTCAGCGCATCCGGTTTTGTTATCCACAAAAAGAACACGTTCCCAGGTATTACCACCATCTGTAGTTTTATATACACCACGCTCCGGATGTTCGCCCCAGGGTGAACCAATGGCACCAACATAAACCGTGTTTGGATTTTTTGGATCAATGATAATCCGGTGAATATGGCGTGTTTTTTCAAGTCCAACTTTTTTCCAGGTCTTGCCGCCATCGAGTGTTTTATAGAGACCATCGCCTCCGTTCAAACTGTTCCTGGGATTTCCTTCACCGGTTCCTACCCATACAACAGAAGGATTGTCTTGTTGAATGGCAATAGCTCCGATAGAGAGTGTTGACTCCTTATCGAATATGGGCTCCCAGGTAACTCCGCCACTGGTAGATAACCATACACCACCTGAGGCCGCTCCGGCATAAATAATATCCGGATTGCTGTTTACCGCATCGATTGCTGTAATACGGCCACTCATACCGGCAGGTCCAATTGCCCGCGGGCTCATGCCTTTCAATTTTTCCATATCAAGTTTTTGCGCCCATAGCGCACCAACCAGAATGGAACCAATAATAATCAGTAATGCTCTTTTCATAGGTATTCAAATTAGAACGGCCAAAGATACAATGTCCTGAACAGGCTAAACCGGACTCTATATCAAGCCTGATTTTTTCGGGATGGAGCGCAGGTGGTTTATATAAACGGAAACCCTTACTTAAAAATTAATCCCGGACTTAATAGGGGTATTTGTAATCTGAATTGTCTTAACCTAAAACCGCCAGAAACCTTATCTTGCGTAAAACCTTCGGGCAGCGTGCAATCATACGACAAGGTAAGTTTTGACGCGATTCGTTCGGGCGATGTTAACGCATTTGAAACGATGTTCAGAACCTATTACCAACCCCTGTGCCGTTATGCCTACTCGTTCGTTCATGAGACGGAAGAAGCTGAAGAAATTGTACAATCATCATTCATTAGTTTCTGGGAAAAAAAGGAATCAATAGAAATCACCACATCCGTTAAGGCTTATCTCTACCGCGCCATCCGGAATGCCTGCCTGAACAACCTTAAGCATGAAAAAGTGAAACTGGCATTTGCACAGCATCAGGCATATTCCGGATCCAAACAGGACGAATCGTCTGAACAGACATTACTTCACGATGAACTGGAGCAAAAAATAATGGCAGCCATGCAAAAGTTGCCCGAACAATGCCGGATCATATTTAAACTCAGCCGGTTTGAAGAATTGAAGTACCAGGAAATTGCCGACCAACTCAACATTTCAATTAAAACCGTTGAGAATCAAATGGGTAAGGCCTTAAAGATTATGCGTGAACAACTTCGGGAATATTTGCCGCTGATCGCTGTTTTATTTACCGGATTACTGGATAACTAAATCATGAACGGAAACGGAACCCACGATATTGAAGATCTGATTGGAAAATACCTGAGCGGTGAAGCCTCTGTTGATGAACAGCAGTCTGTTGAGTATTGGCGAAATCAGTCAGCGGTAAACCAAAAGTATTTCGAGCACCTTAAACTGATTTATGAAAATTCTAAGCTGACCGACTATTCGTATGATGTTGACGCTGCCTGGCAAAAGGTTTACAAAAAAATTAACCGGGGCAAAACACGTCAATTGTTCCCAACCGTGATCTGGCGTATAGCGGCAAGTGTATTATTGATAAGTGTGATTTCTTACCTCGTTTACTGGCAATTTCTATCGTTTGATAGAGAAAGTTTCACTAGTGAAACAGTGGTATCCACCCATAAACTTCCTGATAATACTGAAGTAATACTGAATCGCAACAGTACAGCAGAAGTTATTTACCACGAACGAAAAAAATCCGGCATTATTAAACTTAAGGGAGAAGCAACTATTAAAATCAATCATGAAGAAAATAAAAAATGGCTGGTAATGGTCGATGATCTTCTCATTCGGGATATCGGAACCACCTTTAATGTAAAGGCCTATCCTGACCAAAACCTTGTTGAAGTCAGCGTTACTGAAGGTGAAGTTCAATTTTACTCCAAAGAAGATAAAGGCCTGATTCTGCAAGCTGGTGAATCAGGTATATACGATAAGACAACACGAACCTTTTCACGAAGTACAGCCTCACCGAATGTTCAATCGTATCATACCCTGGTCTTTACGTTCGATGACGTTGATTTAAAAACTATAATTGATCAGCTTAGCCTGGTTTACAATAGAAAGATAACTCTGACTGAAAATCTCTACCCTTGCCGGCTCACTGTTGAGTTTAACCAGGAAAATCTTGAAACCATTCTGGCTATAATAGAGGAAACCCTCAACCTAACTGTTAATGATACCGGGAATGAGATTATCATTTCGGGTGAAGGATGCCCGTAAGCAACCCGTTACCCGTAATTTCGTTACAGCAAACGCAAGTTATTCCCGATACCGGGTTGAAAAGAACCATTTTTAAATATTGCCTTATTCTGGTTTTCTCCTCCCCTTTCATACAAGGCTTGGCGCAGACAACACCGGCTCTTGAACGGACCGTCTCAGTTTCCGCTAATAATGAACGAATGGACATTTTTCTGAAAAAACTTTCGGTTGAGTCGGGGTGTGTATTTTCATACAGTTCCAATGCTTTGGATGTAAACCGAACTGTAAACGGTGAATTTCGTAATCAAACTACCCGTGAAGTTTTGGAGATCGTATTTGATGGAGATGTAGTAATTAAACCCAAAGGCGCATATGTAATTCTTACACCACCTCCGCGCTCGAAGAAGGAAGTAATTGTAAGTGGATATGTAGTTGATGATGCATCCGGAGATAAGATATCGAAAGCAACTATCTATAACCCTGTAACGTTACGCTCAACCACCACCGATGAGTTCGGCTATTTTCAGATGAAGATGAAAAAGCCATCACCCGAAGATTATAAGCTGATTATTAAAAAACTGGACTACAGTGATACCGTAGTTGTTGCTCCCCAGAAACGATCTTCCTTCCAACGGATTTCACTTCGTGTTGAAAAAGAAAAAATTAATTCAATTGCAAATGGTATTGCCAAACCTGCTGAAAAATTCTGGGCGTGGACAAAAAATTCTGTTGGTAAGATTAACCAGAATAACGTACATGATTCGTTGCATCGCACCTGGCAAGTTTCGTTTGTTCCCTTTATCGGCACCAACCGTAAGATGAGTGCCAATGTTACCAACGACTTTTCCTTTAACATTTTAGGTGGGTATTCAGCCGGCACCAATAAAGCGGAACTGGGCGGATTATTTAACATTAATACCGGAAATGTTAAAGCTGTTCAGCTGGCTGGAATTTTTAACCTGGATGGCGGATGGATGAAAGGAGTTCAGTTAGCGGGCATCACCAACATCAATAATGCATCCACCCAGGGTGCACAAATAGCAGGAATTGCCAACATCAATAATGGATATACCACAGGCTTTCAACTAAGCGGATTTACGAACATTAACCAGGATTCAGTTCAATCGGCCTCCATTGCCGGATTTGCCAACATAAACAATCTTACTGTTCGGGGACTTCAATTAGCCGGGTTTTTGAATCTAGCCAATTCCAATGTTAAGGGAGTTCAGTTTTCCGGATTTGCCAATATTGCAGGTAATGAAGTTGACGGTGCACAAATCGGATTCATAAATATTGGCAAGAACATACGCGGTACCCAATTGGGCTTCATTAATGTGGCTAAAACTCATCGCTCTGCACCGGTTGGCTTTTTAAGCTTTGTTGGTAAAGGATATCACAGCCTGGAATTGGGAGCGGATGAAATCATTCCATTCAATATTGCATTCCGAACTGGAGTACATTCATTTTACAATATTCTGATGGCGGGTGCCCGGCCTGAACAATCCGACTCTGCAACCTGGTCGTTTGGATATGGGATTGGCTCATCAGTTTCAATCGGTAAAACTTCGTTCCTGAATTTTGAATTAACAGCACAACAGGTTTACAAGGGAAATGTGGAGGCCTTAAACTTGTTTAACCGCTTATATATCGGGTACGAACAAAAGCTGGGGAAAACAGTTGCACTCTACGCAGGCCCTGCCTTAACTCTTCGCGTATATGATACTACTTACGAGCAACATCCGTCTACTTTCAAATACTACAAACCCAATATTCTTAGTGAAAAATTCTATCCGGACCAGAACTTAACCAGTCAGCTTTGGTTGGGATTCAGATTTGGCTTACGTTTATTCTGATACGCACTTAAACTTTATTTTCCACTTGCATAGGGGTAACAGTTGGATCATTTGTCTAAAAGACAAACCAATCATTAACCAATATGCTTACCCCCCGATTTCTCATACTTATATTCATAACACAGGTAATTCTTGTGAACGCTCAAACACTTACCCAAACCGTACGGGGCAAAGTAGTGGATCAGGTTACCCAGATGGCTTTGCCAGGTGCTACCGTACAGATTCTCAACACAGATCCGATAATTGGAGCGGTGACAGACGCAGAGGGTGAATTCAAAATCCAGAAACTTCCAGTTGGTAACTATGCGCTGCGGATTAGCTTTATTGGTTACAAAGACTTTGTATTACCCAACATAATTGTCAACTCCGGAAAGGAAACTGTTTTAACAATAGCCATCGAAGAAGAACTGCT
>JALOMY010000167.1 GCA_025455225.1 Cyclobacteriaceae bacterium
GTATACTCCAGCGCTTTGGCAAACAATTCAACTTGCTGACGCTCCCGTATTTTCAATTGATCAACCAGTAAATTGGTATAGTAAATAGATCCAATGCTGATAAAAACGGAAACGGCCAGAACGATCCATTTTATTTTGGAATTGCTTTCATAAAATTCAGTTGATGGAGTGGAGCCGCGCCTGAACATGGTTCATGAAAAATAAATAAAAATACCGGATGCATAGCAACCGGTATTTTATTATAAAACGGCAGAAGAGGCAGAATCAGTTCTTCATCATAAACCATTTAGCCAAAACCTTGTAGTTAACTTTGGTGCCGTGCATAAGAATGCCAACCCGGTAAATTCTTCCGGCAATCCAGGTGGTAAAAATAAATCCACCCACCAGTAACACCTGTGAGAGAATTAATTGCCACAATGGAGGATCGTATCCTAAACGGCCAACCATGGCAACCGGAGAAGTAAAGGGAATGATGGAGAACCAGAAACTTGCAGTACTGTTCGGATCATTCAGTATAAACATGAACAATCCAAAGTAGGCAATGATTAATGGTAGCGTAATGGGGAATGTAAATTGCTGTGCTTCCTGCTGTGAATCTACAGCAGAACCTACCGCTGCAAATAAGGCTCCGTATAACAAGTATCCTCCAAGAAAATAAAAAGCAAAATTAAAGACGATGTACAAATACGGAATTTCATTTACGGATTTAAGCACTTCAAAAACCTGGTTATTCTGCTGCATCGCTTCCGCCATCTCAGGATCATTTACCTGGTTCATAACCTGTTCCATGGCCTGTTGCTGAGGCATTTTCAAATCAAAGAAATTAAGAGTTGCTGTAGACAGCACACTGATCAGCACGGCCCAGATTGAAAATTGAAGCAAACCAACCGAAGCAATACCAAGAATTTTACCCATCATCAATTGAAAGGGTTTAACTGATGAAACGATAACCTCAACAATTTTACTTGTCTTTTCTTCAATTACACCCAGCATGATCTGCATGCCGTAGATCAATACAAACATGTAGATGAGAACGCCCAGTACAAAACCAAGTATGTACAGCATGCCGGTGTTGCTGTCTTTCTCCTCACCGGTATCTGATAAGTTGACCGATTTTAATGAAATGGATGCCCTCAGGCTTTTCAGGGTTTCCTTGTCAATGTTAAACTGTTCGAGTTTCAGATCCTGCAATCGTTTTTCGAGGATGCTTTCCAAATCATCAATTTTCCGTATGCTGGGATTTTCGCGTGTATAAAGCGTCATTCCTTCTGGTTGATTTAATTCAAATGAAGGAATGTAGAGTAAGGCAAAATCGTTGGTGTGCATGTAGGCCGTTTTGGCCTGGTCGAGATTCCCCTGAATGGATATAAAATCAAATTTGTCGTTATCCTCAAGATTCATGCGGCCGCTTTCATCCAGTACCTCAACAATTGTTTTACCTGCGCTTTGTTCCTGTTTTACAAAGATCAGAACCATTAGGCCGATTACAGCCGGAAAAATTAACGGCACCAGTATCGTTGCAATCAGGAAAGATTTTTTCTGAACCCGGTTCAGAAATTCACGCTGCATGATAAGCCAGATTTTATTCATCGTAAGGATTAGTTTAGGTTAGACAACTGCTTCTTCTTTAACCAGACTTATGAAAATTTCACTCATGGTTGGAATTTTTTCAACGAAACCATGAATTTCAGTTTGATTAATAAGATCCTGGATTAACTGGTTGGGAGAAGCAGTTCCTCTGATGCGAATGGTCGAGTGATAAAGATTTTCTTCCAGAAGATGCTGATCCTGAACTTCGTATTTTTCGTCTGATAACCGGATCAATCCTTTGTGCTCAACTTTGAACGTATTGCTTTTGTAGGCGTCTTTGATGGTTTTTTTCGGACCTTCCAGAATTTTTTTGGATTTATTAATCAGAGCGATGTGATCGCAGAGCTCTTCAACGGTTTCCATCCGGTGCGTTGAGAAAATGATGGTAGCGCCTTTATCGCGCATGGCCAGGATTTCTTCCGTAATCAGTTGGGCATTCACGGGGTCAAATCCCGAAAACGGTTCATCAAGAATTACCAGTTTGGGTTCATGAAGCACCGTACTGATGAACTGTACTTTTTGTGCCATACCCTTACTAAGGTCTTCCACTTTTTTATTCCACCAATCTTTGATCTCAAAGCGGGTTAACCAGACTTTTAGTTTTTCAAGCGCTTCCGCCCGGCTCATTCCTTTGAGCTGGGCGAGGTAAAGCAATTGTTCTCCAACTTTTAATTTCTTGTATAGTCCGCGTTCCTCCGGAAGATAGCCGATCCTTCCAATGTGTTTTTCCTGAAGGGGTTCATTGAAAATGGTAATCTCACCCTGATCAGCGTTGATGATCTGGTTAATGATCCGAATGAAGGTTGTTTTACCAGCTCCATTAGGGCCCAGCAATCCATAGATGCTTCTTTCAGGAACCTGTAAAGTCACCTCATCAAGAGCCAGGTGGTTTGTGTAGCGCTTAGTAACGTTTTTTGCGGAAAGTGCGATCACTGATTCTGAGTTTAGTCGCAGAATTAGTGACTAATTAGCTTACAGAATTACAGGTGCTTATTTACTGATGACTGACTTGCTTAAAAATGATGTTCCCCATGGATACATCCAGATCAAAGGAAAGTGCGTTTGAAGGGTCTTTCAGATAAGCCTCATTGGCAAAAGTATTGGAACTGGTCTTTTTCAAGTTGGCCGGCATTTTAATGCTGCAAAGCCATGAATCTTTAATTTTTACCACTACAGGGGTTAATTCACTGGAAGGTAAAAGAACAACCAAATTTCCTGCACCAACACTTCCTTTAATAAGATTGCTGATAATGGGCTGGGTGCTGAAATCAAGAGTAACGTTACCGAAACCTACATCAGCATACACGTAATGGGTTTTTGCCAGGCTCAGGTTTTTGGTATGGACCGAACCCAAGTCAACCTTGATAAGCAGTGTATCCATTTGTACAGTATTCTCAATACCGTTTTGATACCCTAACAGTACATCGGCACTGGCTGTGTTGATTTTAAGATTTTTAACGGCAAGGCCAGAAAGATCAATATTGGCATTACCCAGCCCGTATGATAATTCCAGGTTATACGGTTTATCATCCGTTAAATACATCTTCCAGAATTTATCGGAAGTAGTGGATTCGTAACTAAAAACCTTCGAGGAAATGGTTTGACTAAAACCTCCGCTTGAAGCCTGGTCTTCTAAAGCAAGGGTTACTTCACACACCTTGCCTTTAATTTCTTTTCTGAATTGATGTGCATACGATCCAGGTTCCTGGTTACTGAACACGCTCAGGATTTCCGGATTATGACTGGGTTTGAGGAAATGGCTGCCCCGGTTGGCTTTCAGTTGAAGGTGGATGGTTTCGCAAGAAGTATTGTCTTCAACAATCAATTGCTTTTTAATCTGGCCTATGGCCAATCCTGAAATGAACACACTAATCCCGGTAAGCCAAAACAGTCTTTGCATGTGTTTAGAAACGTACTGTTGGTCAGTGGGTTGCCGGTTGTAAGATAATTTGAAAAATCGACCGGAAATTGTCTTCAGATCATTCTCAATTGATTGTAAGTATCTGATTTTCAATGAAAAAATTCTTTCATCTTTTCGAAGAACCCCTTATCAGAGGCATCAGGATGAGGTACGAAATTCGGTGAATTTCTCAGTTTTTCAAGTATGGCCTTCTCCTCAGCGGTGAGTTTTTTGGGTGTCCAAACGTTTACGTACACCAGTTGGTCGCCAGTATCATAGCCGTTAATGTCTTTTATCCCTTTTCCGCGCAAGCGCAGTATTTTTCCGCTTTGCGTTCCCGGATCGATCTTGATTTTCACTTTTCCCGATATGGTGGGAACTTCCAGGGTAGTACCGAGGGCTGCGTCAATAACGCTGACGTATAAGTCATAGATCAGGTTGTTTCCATCGCGCTTAAGAACCTTATCTTCCTGCTCTTCAATAAGGATCAACAAATCACCGGCTATTCCGCCACCCGGGGCTTCATTTCCTTTCCCGGACATGGAAAGTTGCATACCATCTGAAACTCCAGCCGGAATTTTAATGGAGATAATTTCTTCTTTGGAAGTAAGACCAGAACTATCTACTCCCGGAGGCCTCTTATCTATGATTTGCCCGCTGCCATTGCATTGATGACATGTGGTGGTTGAAACCATTTGACCCAGCATGGTATTAACTACTTTGCGCATCTGACCGGTACCCTGGCAGGTTGAGCAATTCTTAAAGGTTACTCCTTCAGCCTGAACGAGGCGGTTTACTTTAATCTTTTTCTCTGCTCCGTTGGCAATTTCATCAAGCGTAAGCTTCAGTTTAATGCGAAGGTTCGAACCTTTGCGTTGTCTTCTTCTTCCTCCTCCGCCTCCAAAGAAGCTATCGAACGGACTCCCGCCTCCTCCAAAGATGTCACCAAACTGGCTGAAAATATCTTCCATATTCATGGTGTGGCCGCCACCGAAGCCACCATTTCCGCGTGAATGACCAAAACGGTCGTACTGTGCTCGTTTTTCTGAATCGCTCAGCACTTCATAAGCTTCAGCGGCTTCTTTGAATTTTTCCTCAGCTTCTTTATTGCCCGGGTTTTTATCGGGGTGAAACTGAATTGCCACTTTACGATAGGCTTTCTTTATTTCATCAGCTGTGGCGTCTTTACCAACACCCAGAATTTCGTAAAAGTCACGTTTTGCCATAGCTAATTTTTTACTGACCAACCACCACTTTCGCGTGGCGTATCACTTTATCATTCAGGAGAAAACCTTTCTCAACCACATCAACAACTTTCCCTTTCAGTTTTTCTTCGGGGGCGGGGATTTGCGTAATGGCTTCATGTAGATCAACATCGAAATCGGAACCCTGGTTAAGATCCATGGGTTTTACACCCGCTTGTTCAAGTGTCTTTTTGAACTTATTGTAGATCAATAGAATCCCTTCTGCCTCTTTGGTTCCAGCGGACTGCAATGCTTTTTCTGCACGTTCAAAATCATCGATCACCGGTAGCAGGGATTTGATAAGTTGTTCATTGGCCGATTGAATCATTTCAATTTTTTCCTTGGCCGTTCTGCGTCTGAAGTTTTCAAATTCAGAATACAGACGTACAAATTTGTCTTTGGATTCTGCCAATTCGTCCTGAAGTTTTTTCAATTCTGCCTGAATTTTAGGTTCCTCGTTTCCATTTATTGTTTCAAAAGATTCAGGCGTGTTTTCAGGTTCTGATACTGTATTGGTTGATGCTGTATTTTCCTGTTTTAATTCCTGATCGGTTTGCTGATTTTCCATTGCTAATCGACTTCTAATCCCTATTTTTTCCTCAATTTGTCAATAATTCTGCCAATTCCGGTTTTTGTGTCAGATTGACATCCAAGAAGAAAATACCTTTTACTTTAACTATGAAGTTGTCTCCAGATAAGGTCTTTCAGTTCGGTAATTCCTTTTTGGGTTACAGATGAAATAAAAATGGTTGGCAGGTCTTTCGGTAATTCTTTACTAATGGCTTCGGTTAATTCGGAGTCAAGCATATCCGATTTTGAAACGGCCAGAATACGCTTTTTATCCAAAAGTTCCGGGTTGTATTGGTGTAATTCATTTAACAGAATTTCATATTCCCGGGTGATGTCTTTTGAATCGGCCGGAACTAAAAATAAAAGCAAGGAATTTCGTTCGATGTGGCGAAGGAAACGGATGCCCAATCCTTTTCCTTCGGAAGCACCTTCAATGATTCCGGGGATATCAGCCATCACGAAAGATTTATCATCCCGATAGGCAACTACGCCAAGGTTAGGGGTGAGGGTTGTAAACGGATAATCGGCAATTTTGGGCTTGGCTGCTGAAACAACAGATAGGAGTGTGGATTTACCTGCATTCGGAAAACCGACCAATCCTACATCCGCTAATAATTTAAGTTCCAGAATTATCCATTCTTCTTTACCAGGTTCACCTGGTTGAGCATAATTGGGTGCCTGACGCGTTGAGGTGGCAAAAAATAGATTCCCTTTTCCGCCACGACCACCCGGTGTAAGAATTATCTCCTGGCCATCATCGGTTATTTCAGCGATTACTTCTTCGCTGTCTGCATGTTTGGCAACAGTGCCAATCGGCACTTCAATAATTTCATCTTTTCCATCGGCACCGGTACAATTTTGAGCTTCACCGGGCTTGCCTGATTCCGCAATTATATGTTTTCGGTATTTGAGGTGCAATAAGGTCCAAAGTTGTTTATTGCCACGTAATATGATATGTCCGCCACGACCGCCATCACCTCCATCGGGTCCGCCCTTCGGAACAAATTTTTCGCGATGAAAATGAACAAACCCTGCTCCGCCTGAACCCGAGCGTGAACAGAATTTTACGTGATCAATAAAATTAGGGGAAGACACTGCAGCCTTTACTTCAGAAGGTGGTTGTCGATTTCACGACATAAGTTTTCAAAGATCTGGTCAATTGGGCCAACACCAACTACGGCAGCGTATTTACCTTG
>JALOMY010000168.1 GCA_025455225.1 Cyclobacteriaceae bacterium
TGAAAAATACCTCCGACTATAAAATCATCCGTAAACCGCTGCCGCGCCAGGACAATCCCATCAAAGTAAACGGTAAAGCCGTTTTCGGAACCGATTTTCGTCTGCCCGCAATGTTGTTTGCCGTTGTTGAACGAAGCCCCCGATTCGAAGGAAAAGTAAAAAACATTAGCGACAGCGAAACACTTAAAGTGCCCGGAGTAAAAAAAGTTGTGAAAGTACAGCGTGATACCTTCAGCCATATGAGGGAGGGTGTTGCCGTGGTTGCCGATACACTTTGGGCTGCCATGCAGGGACGAAAAGTTTTAAAAGTAGAGTGGGATGATTCCGGCTTTCAACACGATGACTCGGAGAAGCTTTACTCGCGCATGCGGGAAATGGCCAGGGGTGAAATCATTTCATACCGTACAAAAGGAAATTTTTCTGATGCGTTCGCTAAAGCGGAAAAGAAAATCGAAGCGTATTACGAGACTCCGTATGAATCGCACAGTTGCATGGAGCCCCTAAACTGTACCGCACGCGTAACCGAAGACAAAATTGAAATCTGGGGCCCGATACAGGCACCCGACTGGGTCCAAAGTAACCTGAGCCAGCACTTTAAGTTGCCTATGGAAAAAGTTGTGGTCAACATGACCTTCCTGGGTGGAGGCTTTGGGCGAAAAGCGTTTACAGACTATCCTTATGAAGCGGCCTACCTTTCTAAAGAAATCAAAGCACCGGTACAGGTAGTCTGGACAAGAGAAGACGACATGACCATCGGACCGTTCAGGCCCGGTATGGTGTATCGCTGTTCAGCCGGATTAAACAACGGGCGCATTTCTGCCTTTGAAACAAAAATGGCCGGCCAAAACATGGGGCAACAAGAACCCGGTGCCGACCGGAAAGGCTACAACGACAGCGTTACGGAAGGATGGTTGGAACCGTATTTCAATTCAATTCCCCACTACAGTTTTGGCGATGCCCCGTTGAACTCGCACATCCCCGTGATGTGGTGGCGATCGGTGTATGCATCAACTAACGGATTTGCCTATGAAAGTTTTATGGATGAATTGGCTCTCGAAGCCGGGCAGGATCCGTTGGCTTTCCGAAGACAATATCTGTGGGAAGAACGTTACCAGCATTTAATTGATCGCCTGGAAGAAGTAAGCGGTTGGAAAACACGGAAGAAAAACGAAGGTTATGGAGTAGCGATAACCGAGTGCTTCTCCAGCATCGTAGGTGAAGTGGTAAAAATATCGCGCAAACCTTCAGGTGGCATAAAGATTGATAAAGTTTGGGCCGTGATGGACTGTGGCTGGTACGTTAACCCGGACATTGTCAAAGTCCAGGTCGAAGGAAGCATTGTAATGGCTTTAGGTGCAGCCACAAAACATGAAACTACCTTTGCCAACGGTATGGCCGTAGAAAAAAATTTCGATAAGTATAAAATGCCACGCATACATGAAATACCCGAAATAGAAGTCTATGTAATGGATAACGATGAAAAAGCCGGTGGTGTGGGCGAACCTGGTCTGCCTCCTTTTACTCCGGCACTCACCAATGCCATATTTGACCTCACGGGTAAACGAATAAGAAAACTCCCTTTTAATTTAGATACTGTTTGAATTGATTAATGATTGAACTATGAAGAAGATTTTTGTTGTGCTAAGCCTGATAGCAACGGGCAGCATGTTCCTATCCTTTCAGCAAAAACCGTTTGACCTAAAAGCCAGCATGAAGCGTGGTGAAGAATTGTACATCAGTTATTGCTTATCGTGCCATATGGATCAGGGTCAGGGAATTGAAAATATTTATCCGCCTCTTGCGAAAGCGGATTACCTGATGGCTGATAAAAACCGGTCGATCGATCAAATCCTTCGGGGTGCTAAAGGAGAAATGACTGTGAACGGTAAGAAATACGATATGGAAATGCCGGGCTTTGACCTCACCGATGAAGAGGTAAGTGATTTGCTGAATTACATTCGCAACTCATGGGGCAACAAAGGCGCAGCAGTTACTCCGGCTGATGTTAAGTCGGTTCGTAAATAAATGATTTAGCCAGCCATTGCACGTTCCGTGCAATGGCTTTTTTGTTTCATCTGAATATACCTTTTCATTATGGCAACATTCAAATTAAACGTCAACAACAAGACCCACACCGTAGACGTTGATCCGGACACTCCTCTGTTATGGGTGTTACGCGATACACTCGGATTAACCGGTACCAAATACGGATGCGGCATCGCCCAGTGCGGTGCCTGCACGGTTCATCTTAATGGCAATGCCATTCGTTCCTGTTCCTTGCCCGTATCTGCGGCAACAAGTGGAAAGATTACTACCATCGAAGGCCTCTCTGAAAATGGAACACATCCTGTGCAACTGGCCTGGGATGAAGAAGATGTTCCGCAGTGCGGTTATTGCCAGGCCGGTCAAATCATGACGGCCGCTGCATTCTTATCACGAAAGCCCAATCCCACCGATGCTGAAATTGAAACGGCCATGGCCAGTCATATCTGCCGGTGCGGTACCTACACCCGAATTAAAAAAGCCATTCGCCTGGCAGCAGAGAAAGGAGGTAAAAAATGAAAACCAAAGCAATAACCTTATCAAGAAGATCCTTTCTTAAAGTTTCTTCATTAGCCGGGGGCGGAATCGTGCTTGGCTTCAGTACGGTTAAAGCAGCTTCCTCCATCCTGGATGATGCGGAGCTGTTTGAACCGAATGGATTTATCAAAATCACTCCGGATGGGATCATTACCATTATGGCACCCAACCCGGAACTAGGTCAGGGCGTAAAAACTTCCTTACCGATGATTGTGGCCGAAGAACTCGATGTAGACTGGAGTAAAATTGTTATTGAGCAGGCGCCATTAAATACAGAGAAGTTTGAACGTCAGGTAGCAGGAGGAAGCGGTTCTGTTCGTTCGAGCTGGGATAGCTTCCGCAAAGCCGGTGCCACAGCCCGCAAAATGTTAATCGAGGCTGCTGCAAAAAAATGGAATGTGAATACTGCTGAATGCACAACCGATAAAGGATTCGTTGTCCATAAAGGATCGAACAAAAAAGGATCATACGGTGAATTCGCCAGCCTGGCTTCCACTATGGAAATACCAAAAGAGGTGAAACTGAAAGATCCTTCTGAATATACCATCATCGGCACACGGCAACGCAACGTTGAAAATAAAAGCATCATCACCGGCAAAGCGAAATATGGTTTCGATACCAGGCGTGAAGGTATGCTGTTCGCAATGATAGCACGGCCATCGTTTGGCAAAAAACTAAAGTTATTTGATGATACCGCAACCCGTGCTGTTACCGGAGTGAAAAATGTGGTGCAGCATGAAAACTCAGTAGCCGTTCTGGCAACGTCAACCTGGGCAGCAAAAAAAGGACGTGATGCATTGAAACTGGTTTGGGAAGATGACGGGCCGCTGGAAAGCACACCCGACTATATGGAGGCATTGAATAAACTGATTCAGCAAAAGTCGGATGCACCTAAACGAAACGATGGTGATGTCGATCAGGCATTTGCAGGTGCAGCTAAAATTCTGGAGACAACGTTTGAAGCTCCTTTCCTTCCGCACGCACCGATGGAACCCATGAACTTTTTTGCCGATGTACGCGAAGACAAAGCTGATCTTTACGGGCCCACCCAAACTCCGGCCCGAACCCGTACAGACGCTGCCAAAGCGCTTGGATTACCTGAATCGAAAATTACCGTAGGCATGTCGCGCCAGGGTGGTGGCTTCGGACGAAGACTTCAATCGGATTATTCGGTGGAAGCAGCTATGATTTCCAAACTGGCAAAATCACCGGTCCTGGTAGTGTGGACCCGCGAAGACGATATGCAGGGAGGTATTTACCGTCCGGCAGGCATGTACAATTACCGCGCTGCCATTAATGCCAATAAAGAACTGATCGGTTGGCATTTGCGCGCAGCAGCCGTGAACTCTGGAAATGCTTCGCGTGAAAATAGTTTTCCCGCAGGAGCTGTATCTAACTTCCGGGTAGATAGCCATAACCACATTTCAAAAATCACAGTGGGCGCCTGGCGTGCGCCTAACCATAATTTTATTGCCTTTACGGAAGAAAGCTTCATCGATGAAATTGCCCATGAATTGGGTAAAGATCCGGTGGCCTTCAGGCTTGAGTTGCTTGACCGGGCAAAAAACAGCCCCTCCGGAAGCGTGGCGTACGATATTGAAAAATACCGCGGTGTTGTTAAACTGGCAGCCGAAATGGGTAACTGGGGCAAGCAAGGAGTGAATGGAATTTACAAAGGCTTTGGTGCGCATTTCTCCTTCGGCACGTATGTCGCCCAGGTTGCTGATGTTTCCATTGTCGATAATAAAGTGAAGGTGCATAAAGTATATTGTGCAGTTGATTGCGGACGGGTAATCAACCCGCTGGGAGCCGAACAGCAAATTGAAGGGGGAATCATTGACGGTTTAGGCCATGCCCTCTATGGAGAATTAACCTTAACTAAAGGTGTTGCTGATCAGAAAAACTTCAACAGCTATAAGCTGATTCGCATTCCGGATGCACCGGATATCGAAGTTAAGTTTGTGAACAGCGATGCCCATCCGCAAGGATTAGGTGAACCCGGTTTGCCTCCAACGGGTGCGGCCGTTGCCAATGCTATTTTTGCCGCAACTGGTAAACGTCTTAAAAAGCAACCGTTCGATCTGCGCATCGAGCCTGGGTCATAAATTCACGACTCGTTCTTGAATTGAACGATCCAGAAATATCGAATCCAACAGTAAATTCCGGTTAACGTTTTTTAGCCGGAATTTTCTTTTTTAGGCTAACCCCGGTACAGCTTTTTCTTTCGGCAATTTCTTACATTCGTTATCGTAACCTAAACCATTTAATCACTTATGAGCAGAAAACTAATAGCCCTGGCCACTTTATTCATGGCCGTTGTCCTCGTATCCTGCGAGATAACCGAATCCTCCCAACCGGATGAAATCTCAGATGCAACCCTTTCACAAATCAGCAGACTTGGGTTTAACACTGACAATGTGGTGCGCACGGATGGTGGGTACCTAGTTGAAGGTGACATCATTTTACATGATCATGATCTCACAACCAGCCCGGATGCGAAAACACTTCGTATTGCCGAAGTAGAACAGTACCGCACATTTAATTTGGTAACTGGAACGCCACGAACCATTGTAGTTACAACAAGTGGTAGAAATATCTCACAGCGTTTGTCAGACGGAATAAATGGTGCTATTGCCCGATACAACTCTGAAAACCTGGGGATTACTTTTGTAAGGGGAGGTAGTTCAGGTGGAGGTAATATAAACATCAGTGTTGTTAATACACGTCAATACATTGCATCTGCAGGATTCCCCAGCAATGGTAATCCGTACAATTCAATAAGTTATTCGAAAGCCTATACTGAATATAGTCTTGGCTTTGTTACAACTGTAATTGCCCATGAAATGGGTCATTGCATTGGTTTTCGTCATACAGATTATATGAATCGATCTTATAGCTGCGGAAGTGGTGGCAATGAAGGACAAGAGACTTCAGGTGTTGGTGCAGTTCACATCCCGGGCACACCAACAGGTCCTGATGCAGCTTCCTGGATGCTGGCCTGTTTAAGTTCCACAACCGATCGGCCCTTCAATAACAATGATAAGACTGCCTTGAACTACTTATATTGAAAAAGGATATTGTTAATATAAAAATGCCGGCATCAACCGGCATTTTTCATTGGATCACAACCAACTTTTGAATATAGGTCCTTCCGTCTTGTCTTTGTATGCGAACGAGGTAAGTACCGCTGACCATATCAATTGTGTTGATGGTTTTCACCGGTCCAAAGTCTTCGGCTTCCCGGATCACCCTTCCGTTAAGGTCCATTATCTGGATTAAGGCCAGATCAACATCATTGATGACTATATTCAATTCCTGGTTGCCTGAAAGTGGATTCGGATAGAGATAACAATCCTCATCACGGATCACGAGAACTTGCTCTGGATTACTGTAAACAACATCCCCATCAACCGTAGTCAGTTTAGCCCGGTACGTAACATTACCCGGTACGGGCGATGCGTCTTGCAATGAAAAAGCATTTCCTGAAACAGGTGAAGGCAGTTCAACCGGCTCAAAGGTTAACCCATTCCATCGCTCTAAAACCACCTCACGAAGATTATAAACAGTTCCCAACAGAACATCAAAAATCACCTCCGAGTCCGTTATTAATTCCCGGGGAATAAAACTGATGAAGTAACAACCTGTTCCCTGCGTTTCATAATTGATGGTAAGCTCCCGGCTTCCTTCAATTCCGGAAAAAACAGGCACTTGGGTTATATACTGTGTGGCAAGTTGATTCTTCTGAAGGATGGCAAACGTATCAGTTGTAAGAAGAATGGGTTCAAGGTATTTTTCTCCTAAGGAATATAGCTTATAATGATCGGCTGAAGGAACCTGGTTCCAGA
Organism: Cyclobacteriaceae bacterium; assembly: GCA_025455225.1. Classification (GTDB taxonomy): domain Bacteria; phylum Bacteroidota; class Bacteroidia; order Cytophagales; family Cyclobacteriaceae; genus UBA2336. The sequence goes on from JALOMY010000168.1 coordinate 6,426, forward strand.
GCAACATTACTTCGTCTTCACATGTAAACCCTACCTTCAACCGCTGCGGTTTGGCGAGTG
>JALOMY010000169.1 GCA_025455225.1 Cyclobacteriaceae bacterium
ATTTTAGATGAATACAATCCAAAAAATGAGTCGGTTACTGTTTCTGCTTTCGGTATTCCTTGTTTCGTGCACCAGTACTCAAATCAACCAGGCGCTTGGGGATCTCAATAAATCCGTGAATGGTGACAAGCCGCTTACTACCGCAGAGGTAGCTGAGGGTTTAAAAGAAGCGTTGATTAATGGTATTTCCAGTGGTTCCGATCAGGCTTCGCAATTGGATGGCTATTTTAAAAATCCCCAGATCAAAATTCCTTTTCCGCCCGATGTAAAGCGCGTAGAAGACCGTCTTCGTCAGATTGGTTTGGGCGGTGAAGTGGATAAGTTTATTATGACGTTAAACCGGGGTGCTGAAGATGCTGCCAAAGAGGCTAAGCCGATTTTTATCGCAGCCATCAAGCAAATGACCATTCAGGATGCATGGGGAATTCTGAAAGGAGAAGAGAATGCGGCAACTGAATATTTAAGACGCACTACCTCCTCACAACTCTATGAGAAATTTAAACCGGTCATTGCCAATTCACTTAACAAGGTGAGTGCCACAAAATATTATAGCGATCTGGTGAATACATATAACAAAATACCCATGGTTGAAAAAGTCAATCCCGACCTGAATGATTATGCTACCAACAAAGCCATGGATGGATTGTTTCTATTAATTGCGCAGGAAGAAAAGAAAATCCGGCAAGACCCTGTAGCCCGTACTTCTGACTTATTGAAAAAGGTATTTGGTTATAATAAATGAACATCAACCTAAAAAAATGAAGAAATATTTCATTTGCCTGCTGGCCCTTGCTATGGTTTCCTGCGGCCAGAAAAAAAACACCGGTCAGAATTTCCCGGGTATTGAACTAACGACTTTTGAAGGCATTTGCGGATGTGTAACCAAGGCTGAAATCGAAGAAGCGTTGGAGAGCAAACTTTCTGAGATTCCAGTTGAGATAAATGAGGAGTATTTGGGAGGACGTGGATGTTCTTATCTGGGTTATAAATTTGATGGTGAAGTGCATTTTGGATACATCATATTTCCATCAGCCGAAGAATTTGATAAGGTGCGTTCTGCAAAGAAAGTTGAAGATGTGGGTGATGAAGCCTATGTATTGAACGGACCGGATGCACAACAGTTGTGGGCGCGGCTGGACGATTACTATGTAATGATTGCCATTGGAGATGCGCCACGACCAACGCAGAGTGCTAAGCTTGCTAATGCAGTTCTGGAAGGTTTGAAGAGCAATAGAATTGAACTTTAATAAGGATATGAATCTATTTAAGAAACACGAAGCAACATTAACTAAAGCAATTGAAGCCCTGCACAAACGCACGTTTTATGCAGCCTACCCGGAACATCCGGCCCCTGCCATTTACGGTGAGACTGCCGATGCAGATGGCCAGACAAAGTTCAAGGCCTCATTGAAAAAAAAATTTGAAGAACTGAAACAGTCAAATGCGGAAGGATGGATAGGCGTGGAGGAATCTCCATATACCCAGGAACCACTGGGCATACAGTATCCATCTTTTTCTGTTGACACCCTGATCAATCGTGCAAAGGCTGCGTACCACGTGTGGCGTAAAGTCAGTGCACAGGATCGGGCCGGCATCCTGGTGGAATCTCTTGAGCGTGTGAAAGCACGATTTTTTGAAATCGCGTATGCTACCATACACACCACCGGCCAGGGATACATGATGGCATTCCAGGCATCCGGCCCCCATGCGGCCGATCGTGCCCTCGAAGCTATTGCGTCTGGCTACGAAGAACTGAAGCGTTTCCCTTCATCAGCTTTATGGGATAAGCCGATGGGCAAATTCAACATTCAATTGAATAAAGAATGGCGCGCAGTACCGAAAGGCATTTCGCTTGTGATCGGATGTTCAACATTTCCCACCTGGAATACAGTACCGGGATTGTATGCCAGCCTTGTAACGGGCAACCCGGTAATTGTTAAACCACATCCGGGTGCGGTATTGCCGATTGCCATTGTGGTGGCTGAAATACAAAACGTATTGGCTGAGAACAATCTCGATCCGAACATATGTCAGTTGGCTGTGGATACATTCGATAAGATGATCACCAAAGAGTTGGCCGAACATCCAGACGTTAAGTTGATTGACTTTACGGGTAATTCCGCTTTTGGAAGTTACCTCGAAGGATTGAAAGGTAAGTCGGTATTTACCGAAAAGACCGGGGTTAACTCCGTGATTCTTGACTCAATGGCTGATGCAGATAAAGTAGCTGCGAACCTCGCATTTTCGTTAACGCTGTATTCCGGTCAGATGTGTACGGCTCCTCAGAATTTTTATATTCCGGCATCGGGGATTAAAACACCCAATGGAAATCTTTCCTTCAATGAATTTGCGCAGAAGCTGGTCGATAACATCAATGGACTAGTCGACAATCCGAAAGCCGGACCGTTTGTGTTAGGCGCCATTCAAAATAAGAACACGTGCACGCGCATAACCGAAGCAGAAATGCTTCAAGGCAAAGTGTGGCTGAAATCGCGCAGCATTGAAAATCCGATGTTCAAAAATGCAAGAATCAACACGCCTGTAGTGGTTGAAATCGATGCATCGGAGAAGGAAGTCTTCAGCAAGGAATTGTTCGGACCCATCGCACTCCTGATAAAGACCAAAGACACGAATCATTCCATTGCATTAGCGCAGGAGATGGCGATGCATCATGGTGCAATCTCGTGTGGAGCCTATACTACAGATGCAACAACGCGCGAAGCCATTGCCGATGCCATGGCCCTCGCGGCAACACCGGTATCATTTAACCTGGTGGGTGGTATCTACATGAATCAGAACGCTGGTTTTTCTGATTTCCATGTAACGGGAGGAAATCCATCCGGCAACGCTTCGTTCACCAATCCGGAGTATGTGGTGAAGCGTTTCACCTGGGTCGGTCACCGCGAACCTGTGCCTGCAGGTTAATAGCTATGGGTTGCCGCGAAGAAGAGGCGGACTCAAAAGTAAGCTCGTCATTCTGAGCATAGCGAGGAATCCCCGTCATCAGCACTCAAAAAGGGGACATCTCACTGCGTTCGATGTGACGTGGTTGACTATGTATACATTTGAGACAGCCACTTTACGACCGTTTACGATAATTCCAAATGGCGAGGGCATTTAGAATTACACCGAACAGGGCAATGGAATACATATGCGACCGGATTTCGTATAAGCCACTGCCTTTAAGAATGATCATACGCATCACTTCAATGAAATAGGAAATCGGGTTGACGCGTGTGAAGAGCTGTGCCCACGGAGGCATACTGTCGGTGGAAGTAAATAATCCACTGAGAAGGACGAAAATGATCAGCAGGAAAAACGACAGCAACAATGCCTGCTGTTGGGTTGATGCAAATGTGGAAACCAGGAGTCCTAAACCCAGCACAGAGATAAGGTATATAGCTGAAAAGATGTAGATGGTGACAAAACTTCCAACGGGTACAATGTCATAAACAGCCCAGGAAATGAAAAGCCCGATGGAAAGAACGACAAGGCCCAGAATCCAAAATGGAATCATTTTCCCCAAAATGAATTCATGTTTGCGGATAGGAGTTACGTTGATTTGTTCGAGTGTTCCCTTCTCCTTTTCGCTGACAATATTCAATGCGGACAGGAAGGAGCCGACAATGGTAACGAGTAACACCAAAATGCCCGGCACCATAAAGATCTTATAGTTCATCAACGGATTATACCAGTTGATACCGGCTACTGAAATGGTGGGCTGAATGTTTTGCCGGGGAAGTTGTATCCATTCCAGTTGCAGTTCATGATTGAAGTCCTGAATAATACTTCGCAGGTACGCGCCACCCAGATTGGCTTTCACTCCATTCACAGCGTTAATGGCCATAAATAAGGAGCTGGAATTTTCGCGAATCAGGTTGCGTTCAAAATCAGCCGGTATCTGAAGGATAAGATCGGCCTGGTTATTTTCTACCCGTTTCAAAGCCTGGTCGTATGAATCGGTGAAATCAACTAATGTGAAGTATTCGGTAGAAGTGATTTTATGCGCCAATCGCTGCGATGAGGGTGAGCGATCATAATCAACAATGCAAATTTTTACGTTCTTAACTTCATAATCCGCAGCAAAAGGAAGGATAAGCAACTGCATTACCGGCACAACAAACAATATCCGCAGGATGGCAGGGTCGCGGAATATCTGCCGGAATTCTTTCTCCAGTAAAAATCGAAGCACCTTCATTCCAACCGTGTTTTAAAATTTTTAATACTCACAGCCATAAAGAAGAAGGCCATGCCAGAGAGAATCAGCGTTTCCTTCCATACATAGTTAAAGTCAAGCCCTTTAATCATCACACTGATTACGGTACTGTAAAACCAGCGGGCAGGCACAACATTGGAAAGAAATCGAAGTGGGGCCGGCATGTTTTCAATTGGGAACATAAAACCACTCAGCATGATTGTAGGTACCATCAAGCCCATTAATGAAAACAACATGGCAACCTGCTGGGATGTGGAAACTGAAGAAATGAGCAGGCCAAGCGCAAGTGAAGCAATAATAAACAGCATGCACTCCAGTATCAGCAAGACCAGGTTTCCCTGGATCGGAACATCCAGTACAAAGACGCTCAATAACAATATGCTGATGACGTTCACCACCGACAGAAGGAAATACGGAATCATTTTAGCAAACACCATGCTCAAGGGTCGGATGGGTGAAACCAGGATAACCTCCATGGTTCCGATTTCTTTTTCCCTTACAATCGAAATGGAAGTCATCATGGCACATACCAGCATCAGTACTAGGGCCATCACACCGGGTACAAAATTGTAGGAACCTTTCAATTGCGGATTGTACAACATCCGCATTTCAGTGTTGATGCGTAATGGAATCTCTCCGGCATCACGCAAACTGCTTTGATAATCCATGATTACCGCTGTTGCATAGTTAATCAGTGTGCTGGAAACATTTGGATCGCTGGCATCACCAATCAGTTGAATGGTAGCCGACTGGCCGTGCAACAGTTCATGTTCAAAGTTGGATGGAAATACTACGGCCAACCTGATCTTCCCGGATTTAAATGCTGGCTCCAGTTCGTCATTCGATTGTAAATATTGTTGAATGTCAAAATACCGGCTGGCTTCAAACCGGTCGATGATGGCGCGCGAAGAAGCGTCTTTCGCAAGATCCAGAACAGCAATGCGTGAATTCTTCACTTCGTTGGTGAGTGCAAAACCAAAAATCAGGATGAGAACCACGGGAATACCCAGGAGGATAAAGAAGGTCTGCCTGTCGCGAATCAGGTGGTAGAACTCTTTTTTTACGAAAAACAGAAATTGTTTCATGTTTCGTCTGATAGCTTTTCGTTAATCAATTCAATCGTCACTCCGTTTAGCCTTTCGGGCCAGTTGCAAAAACATCTCTGCGATGGAGTTTGAGGTGTATTTCTTTTTGAGCTCTTCCGGTGTTCCCATGGCTTCGATTCCTCCATCTACCATTATCGAAACCCGGTTACAGTACTCAGCCTCATCCATGTAATGCGTGGTAACAAAGACAGTTGTTCCGCGACTGGCGGCCTCAAAAATCATAGTCCAGAATTCACGCCTGGTAATCGGATCAACACCACCGGTAGGTTCATCCAGGAAAACAATTTTCGGATCATGAATCATCGCTACCGAGAATGCAAGTTTTTGCCGCCAACCCAGTGGTAATGACCTCACCAGAGTATTGGCTTTGTCTTCCAGTTTCAGCGCGGTTACAAGTTGGTCTGTTTTTGTTTTAATGGTGGGAATGCTGAGTCCGTAAATGCCTCCGTATAACCGGATGTTTTCACGAATGGTAAGATCCTCATACAAGGAAAACTTCTGACTCATGTACCCGATGCTTCGCTTGATTTTCTCTGCTTCTTTATACAAATCAAAACCGGCAACAGTAGCCTCTCCACTGCTAGGCATGGATAGTCCGCAGAGCATTCGCATGGCAGTAGTTTTGCCGGCTCCGTTGGCACCCAGAAAACCAAAAATTTCTCCGGGGTTAACATCGAACGTGATGTTATCAACAGCCACAAAGGAGCCAAATCGTTTGGTTAAATGCTGAACGGAAATGGATTTCATGGCTTACTGTTTTGTTGCATCAGTTCCATAAAGCAGTCTTCAATACCGGCTTTGATTTTCTCCAACCGTAATGAAGTATGACCGAGCTGAACCAGGGTGTCGTGTACCTTTGGCATGTTTTCTTCACCCTCCTGTAAGGTAACGTGATGTTCTTGTCCGAACGGATAACAGGAATACACTTCAGGCAAGGCGCGAAGATCGGTTAATAGTTTATACATGTTTTCAGCGCGGGCCGACCACAGGGTATGTTGAAAATTTTCAGCAATGCCTTCAGGGGTGTTGATGTCGAGAATTCTTCCATTTTGAATCAACGCCACCCGATCGCATAATCCGGCTTCATCCATGTAGGGAGTTGAAACAAGGATGGTGATGTTCTGTTGCTGAAGGTTATGGAGCAGATCCCAGAATTCC
>JALOMY010000170.1 GCA_025455225.1 Cyclobacteriaceae bacterium
TAACCCTGGTACATTTCCCACATAAAATAGTTGGCTATATAGCCGCCTGCCTGACCAGCATTCGGATTGTAATATTGCTGATAAAGCGGATGACGGGACTGAGGCACTGTTGCAGTACCATAACGATAAGTGAAGTTTTCTGCTTCCGTATCAATAATATCCTGTCCTAATAATGCAGTGATTCGTGCATCAGCAGCCGTCTGCCGGGCAGGTATCATTCTTAAGTTAAGCTGAGCCTTTAATTCCAGTGTATTTGCCAATGCATTCCACTTTGCACGATTGCCACCATAGAATATATCACGACCCAGAGCAGCCCCGGCTTCCGTTCCGGTTTTTGCCAACTCTGTACGAGCATCATCTAATAATGAAATCGCGTAATCATAAATGGCTTCGCCACCGGTAGCCTGAGGGTTGAAATTACCAGCAGGGCCTTTCAAAGCTTCCACCTGGGGTACATCACCAAAGATATCAACCAGCGTAAGGTAGGTATAGGCCGAAAGAATATTGGCAACGGCAACATGGGTTGTCAGGTTCTTATCTCTTGCCAGGGGAATCAATGTTTCAGCATTTACCAAAACATCTTCGTAGGCAAAACTCCAGACACCATTCATACCTTCTGCTGAATTGGCTGTTTGATAGCGGAAGCCTCCGGTCATTGCTTCCATCCGGCAGAGCGGATTGACGGAACGTTCAGAAGCATTAAAGAAGTTGGAGAAGCTCAGTTGAACTGAGTTCATGATCAGGTCAACATCGGCATTGCTTACCGTTATCTGGTTCGGGTTTTCCAAATCGCTGTCGTCAATACACGAGGCGAAAAAGAAAACCAACAGAATACTAAGTTTTAAAATTTTATCTTTCATGTTGGATCAATTTTAGAAGGTGATCTTAACGTTAACACCATACCTGCGGGCAGAAGGACCACCCAGGTAATCGAAACCGGCACCATTGTTCGTACCAAAAGCAGTACGATCGAAATCAGCCTTTGAATACTGTGGTGCATTAATTGCCCTCCACCAGAGGTTATTGCCAATGGCTGTAATATTAATTCCATTCAGCTTAAGCTTTGAAACAAGGCTCATCGGCAAACTGTAGGATAGCGAGATCTCGCGGAAACGAACCCGGGTTGCATCATACACCCCACGGTCGTCCATATCAGCACCAATTATGGTATTGCCAAAGAATACACCTGAAGTTGTTAATGGAATGGTATTCTCCGTATAACCTACCACTTCTCCGTTTTCATTGAAGACTTCACGTACCCCAGGAAGAACAAGTGTAAGTGTTGGGTCAAAAACTTCCAGTTCCTTAGCCACACCGCGGGCAATCATGGTAGCCGCTGTATAGGAATAGATCTGGCCACGGTGTACGTAATCCCACTGCATGCCAAAAGACAATCCCTTCCAGGTAATGTTTAACATGGCGGATCCTAACCAATCCGGGTTCGGATCGGCTATGATGCCAATATTGCTGGCTACCTTATAGTCACCGGCTTCGTTTACAATCAGCTGGCCATCCGGGCTTTTCTCAACAAAGGTACCCTTGATCACATTAAGCGGTTTTCCTTCGATAGCAAAGTTCCCTAGATCAGAAAATCCGTTAACAAGGATTTCTTCAGATCCTTCAGGCAGTTCTTCCACCAAACTCCGGTTCCGGGTAAAGTTGGCACCAATCTCAATCATGAAATCACCACGCTTAACCGGGGTTAACCATAACGTAGCTTCAATACCTTTATTGGAAATAGTACCTGCGTTAATAAAGGTAGAGGAATAACCGGTTGACGGATCTAGCGGACGCTGAATGATCTGGTCTTCAGCGGTACGATCATAATAGGATATATCTAACCGGATACGATTCTGAAACATACGGGTTTCCAAACCAAACTCCGTTTCGGTCAATAATTCTGGCTGCAGGTTCGGGTTAGCCAACAAGGAGGGTAAGCTTGAAGTTACCACGTTGCCTATTGCATCAACACGTGCCTGGGAATTCAATGTTAATGTGGGACGTGTACTGTATGGGAAACCAAAGTTAGCTGAGGTACCATAAGCAGCGCGTACTTTTAAGAAGTCAAGCACATCCGGGGCAAACGAGGGGAATGCCGCGGTTGGAATGAAGGAGACGCTGGCACCCGGATAAAATAAGGCACGATTCTCTTGCTCCAGTGTTGAAGACCAATCGTTTCTTCCCGATACATTCAGGTATAAATAATCCTTATATCCCAGGTTGGCATCAAAGAACACACCCTCGATTGCGCTATTCTCTTGGAAGTTCAGGTTGTTGCCACGGAAGTCGCGTGGCAAAGTGTTCTGGAAGTTACGATGCTCAAACAAACCGTACACCACCTGGTTCAAACTTTCAAGACCAATCTGACGATACTTGTTGCTTCGGTAGTTATAACCAACCAAAGCGGTTAAATCCAACGTCTCACTTAGCTCTTTATTAACAGAGGCCAGGAAAGAATGGTCAATTACTGTATTATTGGAAGAGGTTGTACGATAAGCCCCCGGTATAAGGGCTGCATCATAACCAGTACCACCCTTATTTATCCGATAGCTTTGATCTTCTGTATAGGTATCGTAACCTAAGCGATAGGTAACATCAAGCCAATCAGTAAGTTTATAATTCAAACTGGAGCTTGAGAAGAAGCGGTTGGTAATGCTGGTTTGCAAGGTATTTTTCCGTACCCAAACCGGGTGAGGGATATCATTACCATTTCGATAATATACTGAAGCCTTGGTTACCGGGTTCTCATACGGCCAGCCTATCAGGTCGATGTTACGTGGCGTGTAAAACAAGTTGGCAAAAACAGAAGGACCGCCAAATGCATTCGAACCACCACCGGCAGCAGAAGGGGGTGTTTCAAAATCGGTACGAACGTAATTGAAGGTAGCAGCCAACGTTAATTTCTCCGTTAACCGTTGGTTACCCCCGAAAGCAAAGTTGTCGCGCGTTAAGTTATTGTTTTCAATAAAACCTGCTTCATCCAAATGGCTGTAACTAAAATTGATGCTACCATTTTGACTGGATGCGCCCAAATTCAGTGAAGTGGTGGCCGAACTACCTTTTGTAAAGAAATCAGCTACGTTGTTCGGAACAGCGGTAGGAACATATCCACCGTTATCCGTGCCCGCCTGGTTGAATTCAGGAAAATCTGGGAATAAGTTACGGTGTTCCCAGTATGGATGACGAACACCGGTAGGCTTGCCATCAAACAAGCTACCCCAGTTGCTGAAGAATTCACCATAAGCACCATCAAAACCATTACCCCACTTATTCTGAAATTCAGGTATTACCGGATCTACTACAAAATAGGATTGGGAAACCGATCCCTGAAACTTATTTTGTTTACCTCGAGATCCGGTCTTGGTAGTTACCAGGATTACACCATTACGACCTTGTGAACCATAGGTGGTTGTAGCACTCAAACCACGAAGCACGCTGATTGATTCTATATTATTAGGATCAAGATCCAAAAATCGAGTAGGTGCTACCTGTCCATCTTGAAAATCATTATTGATATCATTGGACTGAGTGTTTACCGGCACACCGTCTACAATCCACAGCGGTTGGGTATCCCCATTGATTGAACTGGTACCCCGGATGTTGATTCTGGAACCTGAGCCGGCAAGTCCGGAAGAGTTCAGAATTTGTAAACCGGGTGTTCTGCCCTGGAGAGCACGGCCAATATCCGTTTCCGGTTTCTCAGCCAGCATTGCCGATGAAATGGTTGTTGTAGCATAACCCAGGGCTTTCTGCTCGCGCTGAATACCCTGTGCGGTTACAACCACTTCAGAAAGTTGCTGAACATCGAGTGAGAGGGAAACGTCTACTGAAGTACGCTCACCTATGGCGACTTCCAAAGTTTGAAAGCCAATAAACGAGAAGACAAGAGTTCCACCAGTGGCCGGTATACCACTTAATGTATAAGAACCTTGTGCATCTGTTACAGAGCCGCTGGTAGTACCTTTCAGCACTACGTTAACACCAGGCAAAGGTGAACCATCTTCCGATGAGGTCACTCTACCTGTAATCGTTCGTTCTTGTGCCCACAAGGAGGCGCTGAGAACCAACGAGAAGCATAGTAGTAAAAACTTCTTCATAGGTTAAAGTTTAGTTTAGAAATAGGGCTTTAAGTTAAAAGAATTGATTTATAAAGAAAAAAATAGAGACAAATTGACCCGTTTTTTACGTAATCGTGACGTTTTTATAGAAGAAAGGTCAATAAATAAAAAGCCCCGGTTTATAGAAACCGGGGCTCTGTTATAATGAGTATAAATAATTCTTATGCTTCTGCAATCGGTTCCACCGAAACAAACGAACGGTTTTCCCTGCCTTTTTTGAACACCACTACACCGTTGGTCAAGGCAAAAAGGGTATGATCCTTACCAAGACCTACATTTTTACCCGGATGATGCTTGGTACCGCGCTGACGCACGATAATGTTACCGGCAATTACTTTCTGTCCGCCAAAAACTTTTACGCCTAATCGTTTGCTTTCCGATTCGCGGCCGTTCTTTACTTTACCTTCACCTTTCTTATGTGCCATAACTTCTAATCGATTTTGATTTAACCAATACTTTCAATCTGGACTTTGGTAAACTGCTGGCGATGACCGTTTTTAACGGTATATCCTTTTCTGCGCTTCTTTTTAAAGACAATTACCTTATTGCCCTTTACATGCTCCAGAATTTTTCCGGATACCTTAACGCCTTTCACAGTAGGGGCGCCAATCTCAACTTTCCCTCCATTTTCAACTAAAAGGACCTGATCGAAGCTTACACTTGATCCGGCTTCCCCTTCCAGCCTGGGGGCATAGATGTACTGGTCTTTGGCCACTTTGAACTGTGTTCCGGCAATGTTTACGATTGCATACATAGTTTTCAAAAATTGGACTGCAAAGGTAGAAAAAGAATTCCGATTTCCGAATAGGTCAGCTCCGGCCAAAAATTGAAATTGGCCAAAAAGCTTGTTTTGCGCCTTCTCAAAAAAAATTAAATTTTTTTTAGGCCCGGTTTTAATTGAAAGCAGAGCATTGAAAGAACCCATCAACCGTCTAAAACACAACCATTTATAAATCCTTAAAAATTGCAAATTCAGCGCAAATTCAATGTTTTTGATCAAAATGACCCTTTTGAATTCTAACCACCATTTCAAATATTTGTACACTTACGCAGGCCGGAAAGCAGTTGGCCCACTTTCCGGTTCATAACTAAGAAATTTGATTTTTTTAACTGGCAACCGCAAACGTATTGCCCTGGCTGTATGTTTAGCGGAAGCATTACTTGTAACCCAATTAAACAACCATAAATCCATCAGAAGATGAGTCATTCTATACAGGAAGAACCAATTTTGAGGGAGAACAAAGACCGTTTCGTCCTCTTCCCCATTCAACACCACGACATTTGGAAATTTTACAAACAGGCTGAAGCCAGTTTCTGGACAGCCGAAGAAATTGACCTGAGCCAGGATCTTACAGACTGGGAAAACCTGAACGATGGGGAACGGCACTTTATTAAACACGTGCTGGCGTTTTTTGCAGCCAGTGACGGTATTGTAAATGAAAACCTGGCTGAGCACTTTGTATCCGAAGTGCAATACACCGAAGCTAAATTCTTCTATGGTTTCCAGATCGCCATCGAGAACATTCACTCTGAAACGTACTCCTTATTAATAGATACCTACGTTAAAGACCCAAAGGAAAAAGATTCATTGTTTCACGCAATCGAAACTATTGATTGTGTGAAGAAAAAGGCAGACTGGGCCTTGCGTTGGATTTCTAATGGAAACTTCCAGGAACGATTGATTGCTTTTGCTGCTGTGGAAGGAATTTTCTTTTCCGGTTCCTTTTGTTCAATATTTTGGTTGAAGAAGCGTGGCCTGATGCCGGGTCTTAGCTTTTCAAATGAGCTTATTTCACGGGATGAAGGCCTGCATTGCGATTTCGCCTGTCATCTCTATACCCAACATGTTATTACCAAGTTGCCCGAACAAACGGTAATTGATATAATTAAAGATGCCGTTGAAATCGAAAAGGAATTTGTAACCGATGCTTTGCCGGTTAACCTGATCGGCATGAATGCCGAACTGATGCGTCAGTACATTGAATTTGTTGCCGATCGCTTATTAAATGAATTGATTGGTAAGAAAGTATATGGAGCTACGAATCCATTCGACTTTATGGATATGATTTCACTGCGTGGCAAAACCAACTTCTTTGAGAAGCGCGTAGCAGAATACCAGAAAGCCGGAGTGCTTAACAGCTCGGAGAAAGAAACCGCTCCTAAGTTTTCACTCAACGAGGATTTTTAATATCTTCAAAACACTTTTTACCACTTTTTAAACTTTAAACAACCCAATTGTAATGCTTGTCATTAAGAGAGACGGACGCAGAGAGTCCGTAAAGTTTGACAAAATCACCGCACGTATTGAAAAACTCTGCTACGGACTGGACCTGAAGTACATCAGCCCGGTTGAGGTAGC
>JALOMY010000013.1 GCA_025455225.1 Cyclobacteriaceae bacterium
CTTTATTTTAAATCAGTTTGCCAATCCGGATAATTATGGAATGCATTATAAAACCACGGGGCCGGAGATCTGGAGAGATACTGAGGGAAAGATTACGCACTTTGTCTCCGCCATGGGCACCACCGGAACCATTATGGGCGTATCACGGTATCTTAAGGAAAAGAATGCATCCATCCAGATTGTCGGAACGCAACCAAAAGAAAATTCAAGTATACCCGGAATACGCAGATGGTCACCTGAATTTTTGCCCAAGATATATGAGCCTCAGCGGGTGGATCGTATTATTGATGTCAGTGAAGAAGAAGCAACCCTGATGACCAGGAGAATGGCAAAAGAAGAAGGTATCCTGGCAGGTATGAGCAGTGGTGGTGCATTACATGCAGCATTGAAGATCGCCAGTGAACTGGAATCCGGAGTAATTGTTTGCATTACGTGTGACCGGGGCGACCGCTATCTCAGTTCCAGCCTTTTCGGTTGAATACCGGCTTGAAAATTATTGCAAGGGATCACTGCCAAAAACTTTCTTTCTTAAATCGCTTGATGTTTCACGTGTGAGCAAATCGAGAATCCAGGCGTAGTAGTTCTTCTTTCTTTTGGCCCGGTGAATTTCAGAGACCTGCATGTGCACCGGGACCGGGGTTTTGCCAACATCACTTTTTTCCTGTTGTGTGTAGGATCCGGATTCGATTTGTGCAGTTTGACTTGCTCTTGAATTCGCTGATTGTGTTTGATTAATAGAAATCGCCATCTACAGACTTTTAAATTTTAAATTAGACGATTCTGTATATGTAAGGTTTGATGTAAGTAACCTTACCGATTTGCAAAAATCGACATGGGGTTAATTTCCTTGCCCCACATGAAATGAGGATGGATTAATAAACAAACAGCCAGAAAAATCGATTTTGAATTGAAAAATCAGTAATCCGGAATTATTGCCACCATTTTAAAGGCAATTCTATGTCTTTAATACTTTCAACTACCAAATCAGCTTTGAAAGCATATTTCCCAAGATCTTCCTTTTTGGAAATTCCGGATAATACCAGAATGGTTTTGTATCCCACCTGTACACCTCCCTGGATATCCGTATCCATGGTATCCCCGATAATGGTTGCACCAGCCGTTTCCAATCCGATGTACTTCCGGGCAGAGCGCATCATAACAGGACCGGGTTTCCCGACAACAAAAGCCTTGATTCCGGTGGCTTCTTCAATCATAGCTGTGGTTGCAGCAATACCCAGGTTGTTCCAGCCTTTCTTTTTTGGTGAAGGATCACGGTTGGTGGTAATGAATTTGGCACCCGCCAAAATCATGTCCACAGCACGTTGTACCATCTCCAGAGTAAAATTTCTTCCTTCACCCAAGACGACAAAATCCGGATCGGTATCCACCAGAGTCAAACCATTTTCATGAAGACTGGTTAGCAGTCCTCCCTCACCCAGAACAAAAGCAGTTCCACCCGGGATTTGACTCGCAAGGAATTTACCGGTTGCCATGGCACTGGTGTATACATGTTCGGTGGATACTACGATACCTAGTTTCTTTAGCTTTCGAACTACTTCCAGCCGCGTACGCTGACTGTTGTTCGTCATAAACGTAAATGGAATGTCCTTTTTAACGAGGTTGTTGATAAAAATATCTGCACCTGTAATAAGATGTTCACCACTGTAGATCACTCCATCCATATCGATCAGCAAGCCTTGTTTCATGATTTACTTATAAAGTGAACAATCCTTTTTATGATGCGATGACACATCTTCATCATTGCTTGAAAATACATAATAACAGAGAAGTAATTGACTGAATTGTGTAGTAAATTCAAGCAACCGATTGAATTACATCCATGCCCTTCCCCATTTACGTTATCGGCAGTTCAAATACTGACATGGTTATAAAAACCGAACGTCTCCCTGTACCTGGTGAAACGATCATGGGGGGTTCCTTCATGATGAATGCTGGTGGCAAAGGTACCAATCAGGCTGTTGCTGCTGCTCGACTAGGTGGACATGTTACTTTCGTTGGTTGTGTGGGTGATGATTCGTTTGGTCATGCAACGATTGAGCAACTGACTAAAGAAGGTATCCAAACTGAATTTGTACAAGTCGATATCCAACAACCTTCCGGTGTAGCTCTAATCAATGTTGATGCAAATGGAGAAAATTCGATTGTGGTAGCACCGGGTGCGAATGCCAGTTTGCTTCCTGATCGTCTGGAAGAATTTTTTAATCAGCTCCAGCGACCTGCCATAGTTTTGGTGCAGCTTGAAATTCCCATCATTACCGTTGAATACATTATTCAGCAGTGTGCAGTGAAATCAATACCCGTCATCCTAAACCCGGCACCGGCACGACCGATTCGCGATGACCTTCTGCCCTACCTCTACGCTATCACACCAAATGAATCGGAAGCTGAATTACTTACCGGTATACCAGTAAATGATACTAACTCTGCAGTAAAAGCGGCACAAATTCTTCACCGAAAAGGTGTTTCTAAAGTGATCATAACACGTGGCAAGAACGGTGCTTATTGGTCGGATGGAAAAAGTACAGGCAAAGTGCCTTCACCGATCGTGCATGCAGTTGATACTACAGCTGCTGGTGATTGCTTCAATGGTGCAGTGGCCGTTGCGTTGTCTGAATCATTCTCCTTGCCGGAAGCCGTAGCATTTGCCTGCAAGGCCGCATCGCTATCGGTAACCCGTATGGGTGCACAACCTTCATTACCTACCCGGAAGGAACTAGCTCAATTTAAATCGGTCCATCATCATGAATAAAGTGTATTTATTATTGGCTGTATTGCTCACTGCATGTGGAAATCCAAGGGATACCAAAAAAGAAGTACATGGGGAATTTACCCGCGATCAGTTGTTCGATAAGATCAAAGGTGGCTGGGCGGGTCAGGTAATTGGTGTTACCTATGGCGGGCCAACTGAATTTCGATTCAATGGCACCATGATCAATGACTATGTGCCAA
This sequence comes from Cyclobacteriaceae bacterium, assembly GCA_025455225.1. Taxonomy (GTDB): domain Bacteria; phylum Bacteroidota; class Bacteroidia; order Cytophagales; family Cyclobacteriaceae; genus UBA2336. The sequence continues at coordinate 2,971 of JALOMY010000013.1, forward strand.
TCGACTGGTATGATGGTTACATCAGTAAGACCATGAGAGAAAGCCCCGGACTTTATGATGATCTGTACATGGATCTCACCTTTGTGGATGTGTTTGAAAGACATGGTCTTGATGCCCCGGTTGATGTTCATGCAGATGCCTACGCCAATGCCGGATACCGGTTGTGGCATGCCAATCAGGCTGGCCGCTATAATATTCTGAATGGCATCAGGCCGCCTGCCTCAGGGCACTGGCTGAACAACCCGCATGCAGATGATATTGATTTTCAGATTGAAGCCGACTTTGCCGGATTGATGTCACCGGGATTGCCCAACACGGCTGCTCAAATTGGTGATGCCATCGGGCATATCATGAATTATGGTGACGGTTGGTATGGAGGTGTTTATATCAGTGCCATGTATGCCCTTGCTTTTGTTTCCGATGATATTCAAACCGTGGTGAAAGAAGCACTGAAGACGATTCCTGAACAAAGTGATTTCTACCGATGCATGGGAGATGTAATTCACTGGCACCAGCAATACCCGAATGACTGGAAACAAACCTGGTTTGAAATTCAACGCAAATGGTCAGATGATGTGGGTTGTCCCGATGGTGTTTTTGTGCCGTTTAATATTGATGCCAAAGTAAATGCTGCCTATGTTATTCTTGGATTGCTGTACGGTAATGGGGATTTTTCCAGAACACTGGAAATCAGCACACGTGCGGGTCAGGATTCAGACTGTAATCCTTCTTCCGCAGCCGGAATTCTGGGCACCCTGATCGGATACAATTCCATACCTGATTATTGGAGACAGGGTTTAACCGAAGCTGAAGAAATTGATTTTCAGTTCACCACCCTGTCATTAAATAAGACCTATGATTTGTCATTTAAACATGCGCTTGAAGTAATACAGCGCAATGGCGGAAAATTAGAAGACAACAGAATTACCATTCAAGTGCAGAAACCAAAGTCAGTTCGGTTTGAAAAATCATTTGAAGGACATTATCCAGTAGCCAAAATACCGGTCAACCGATCTACAGATAATGAATTCTCAGAGAGTTTTGACGGAATTGGTTTTGTCATTCGTGGCGAAGTACGTCCGCGTAACGGATCGAACTGGAATTATTTTGGTGATTTCACTTTTCGTACCACAATTACGGTAGATGATAACCCGGCCGATACTGTAATGCTTCCTGCAAGTTTTACTACCCGAAGACACGAACTTTTCTGGAAGTATGCCATGCCCGAGGGAAAGCACACTTTAAAGGTAATTGTGCTAAATCCTCATCCGGAATTTGAGCTGCGCTTTTCCGACATACTTGTTTATGATACCCAATCAAAATCACATTAATACCAGGCGCACATGTTCATTATCGAATCGTATTTTCTTGCCGTAGTTTTTTGCTTCGTCACCATGCTCTGCTGGGGTTCTTGGGCTAATGCACAAAAGCTTGCTGCTAAAAACTGGCGATTCGAATTGTTTTACTGGGACTATGCTATTGGTACCGTATTGTTCACTTTTCTGCTGGGCATCACGCTGGGCAGTACGGGTTCCTTCGGTCGCTCCTTTTTTGATGATCTCCAACAAGCCTCGATCGGATTTATTGGTTCGGCTTTTATTGGCGGAATCATTTTTAATGCGGCCAATATTCTTCTTGTAGCAGCCATTGCAATTGCTGGTATGTCTGTGGCATTTCCGGTAGGCATCGGCCTGGCGCTTGTCATTGGAGTAGTGGTTAATTATATCGATGCACCGGTTGGAAATGCAACTGTATTATTTTCAGGAGTAGCATGCGTAACAGCTGCTATCCTGATCAATGCCTATGCCTATCGGGCTTCAGCACGTAGTGAAACAAAAATGTCGAATAAAGGATTGCTCCTTGCCGTTATCAGTGGTTCTTTGATGGGATTGTTCTATAAATATGTTGCCAATTCATTAGTGACTGATTTTGCACAGCCGGAAGCGTTAAGACTAACTCCGTATTCAGCGCTTTTTATCTTTTCACTCGGTTTGCTGAGCAGTAACTTCATTTTCAATACACTGATGATGCGCTTTCCACTCACAGGAGATCGCGTAGCCGGCACAGATTACTTTACAGGTAAAACACGCAGTCATGCAGCCGGTATTGTCGGTGGTATGATCTGGGCACTCGGCATGTCGTTCAGTATTCTTGCTTCCGAGAAAGCAGGACCTGCTATTTCCTATGGCCTTGGTCAAGGCGCGACTGTTGTTGCCGCACTGTGGGGAATTTTTATCTGGAAGGAATTTAAGGGTGCCAGCTCATCCGTAAACCGGCTTTTATATGCCATGCTTGGATTTTATGTTCTTGGTTTAATCCTGATTATAAAAGCACGTTAACTTTAATACAATGAAAAAATATCTCATTAGGTTATGGTTAGTTCTTCTGGTGACTGATTTGTTAGCATGTAAAACACCATCATCAGATGATACAAATGACAACCGAATACGGGTCATCTTTGACACAGACACGAACAATGAACTGGATGATCAGCATGCACTCGCCTACCTGGTATTTAATCAGGATGTATTTAAAATCGAAGGTATCACCGTCAATGCAACCTTTAACGGTGGTAATATTGATCAGCATTATGCAGAGGCCGAACGCGTGCTTAAACTGTGTGATGCATCATCCTTGCCACTACTCAAAGGAGCGAACCAATCATTCGTAAATATCTTGCCAACGATAAAAAGACGCGATTTTGATGGTCATAAGGCAGTAGATTTCATCGTCAAAAAAGCCCAAGAATCCGAGCAGAAACCACTGGTATTGCTGGCCGTTGGCAAACTAACGAATGTGGCCCTTGCGTTAGCCAAAGATCCAACCATAGCCGGCAAGATTCGCCTGGTTTGGCTGGGATCCAACTATCCTGAACCCGGAGAATACAATCAGGACAATGATACCACAGCGGTGAATTACTTACTGAACAGCGTGATTCCGTTTGAAATGGTTACGGTTCGTTATAGTAATCAGAGTGGCACCAATGCGGTGAAGATGGAAAAATCAGAAGCGCTGCGCGAATTGCCTGGAAAAGGACCCGTGATAACGCCACCGGTTCCTGGCCGGCACGAAGGTAAATTTTCAACCATTGGAGATTATCTCGCGAACCTATTTGAACACATTGATTATTACAGCGACCCACCGGTGCGTGCCCTCTTCGACATGGCCGCAGTAGCGGTTGTAAAAAATCCGGCCTTGGCTCAGCAGCAAACTATTCCGGCTCCTATTCTCATCAACAACACCTGGAAAGACCGCCCGGATAACGCACACAAAATAATAGTATGGGAAAATTTTAATAAGCGTGGCATTATGGATGATTTTCTGGCTACCCTGAATCGCGCTACTCAATAATTAGTTGGATATGCGAATAATTTACCAATCGTTTCTGATTGTACTACTTACGTTGCTACTGACTGCTTGCCAGAAGAATCAATCTATGCAATGGCAAACTAATTCTCCAAATGGACAACTCAGCATTAATCTGTTGAAGACTAAAGAAGGGCAACTAAGGTATAGTGTTACACGCATCAATGATGGAGTACCGGATACAATCATCCGCCTCTCCCCGCTTGGTTTGGAAATAACCGGTTATAATCTGAACGGACTTCAACCAGAAGGAAAGTCAGAAGTTAAATCCATCAGCAGCCAGATAACACGCATTCACGGAAAACAAAATCCGATGCGCGATGAATATCAGGAACAAACGATTAACTTCCGCAATGCGGATGGAAATAGGCTGTCGCTGATTATGCGTGCGTACAACGATGGAGTAGCCTTCCGGTATAGCATTGAATCCGATAAACAAGATTCGTATTTGGTTAATCAGGAAATAACCGGTTTCGCTGTTCCGGCAGGGAAAGCCTGGTTGCAGCCCTATGATAAAATCACCATGTGGACTCCGGCTTATGAGAAACCCTTTCAAAACGGTATTCCTGTAGGTACAACTTCACCCCATGAAGAAGGTTGGTGTTTTCCGGCCTTGTTTGAAACGGAAAAACATTGGATCTTAATCACTGAATCTGATCTCGATGCCAACTACGCAGGCAACCATTTGCAACCGGAAGCATCCAATGGTTTATACCGGATTCGTTTTCCGGAATCAGATGAAGCCATGGGCCTGGGATCAGCCGAACCGACCATCACCTTACCGTGGCAATCTCCATGGCGGGTTATCATTACCGGAGAATCTGCTGCCACAATAGTAGAATCGGATATGGTTGACAGGCTGGCACGGCCATCAACACTAAAGGACACCGAATGGATCAAACCCGGCATTGCTTCGTGGAGTTGGTGGAGTGATCATGACAGTCCGAAGAAACCTAAGGAACTCCGCGCCTTTACCGAACTGGCTGCTTACATGAATTGGCCGTACACGCTAATCGATGCCAACTGGAACCTATTGCCTGAAGCAGAAATGCAGTCGCTTTTACAGCATGCACGCGATAAAAAAATTGGCGTATGGTTATGGTACAATTCCGGTGGCCCGCATAATAATGTGACGGAGCAGCCGCGCGACCGCATGCACATTCGTGAGGTGCGCAGAAGAGAATTTGAACAAATGAGACAATGGGGCGTGGCCGGTATCAAGGTAGATTTCTGGCAGAGCGATAAACAGGAAATCATCCGCCAGTATATTGAATTGCTCGAAGATGCTGCCAATTACCAGATTATGGTGAACGTTCATGGTTGCACCATTCCACGCGGCTGGAGCAAAACCTATCCCCACTTGATGTCGATGGAATCGGTATGGGGTGCGGAAAGCTATAGCTTTGCAGCTAACTACCCACAGGAAGTGCCATCACAAAATGTGATTTTTGCCTTCACACGAAATGTGATCGGACCTATGGATTATACACCGGTAACCTTCTCCAACCAGACCTATCCCCACCTTACTACAAATGCCCATGAATTGGCACTTTCAGTAGTTTTCGAATCCGGGGTACAACATTTTGCTGACCGCGTTTCTGCTTACAAGAACTTGCCCAATGCGGTGAAGGAATTTCTAATGCACGTACCAACCGCGTGGGATGAAACACGCATGCTTTCAGGCTATCCGGGTAAGGACATTTTGATGGCAAGACGAAAAGGCAGCACCTGGTATATCGGAGGCATTAATGGTGAAAAAACAGAAAAGGATATTGAGGTAAACCTTCAATCACTCGGACTGGAATCTTTCACTCTAATCACGGATGATCAACAGAATGGTTTTCAGGTTAAGCCTTCTTTAACCAACCCGATACTCAAACTTAAAATTAAACCATTTGGTGGGTTTGTGGCTGTGAATAAATCATTGTAAAAAACAGATGATCATTAGCTAAAGAAGTCAGGCGATTGTTAAGATTAATTTCATAGAATATTTGGCTATTGACTGGATTGAAAATAGGGCAATCCACCTGAAATTAAATCAAGACACTATCTCCGGAATAGCTAACCGTATGGTTGTGCCTTTACCTTCTTCTGATTCAATTTGTATGTTACCGTTCAGTTTATCAACTGTTTCCTTTACAATGTAGAGGCCGAGTCCTGAGCCGGCACCGTCATCCGTTGCCCGGTAAAACATATTGCAGACTTTATCAAGATGTTCCTTGGGAATTCCCCTTCCATTATCCTCAATTTCTACCAGGGCTTTGTGATCGTGTATATCCACATTCACTTTAATCACAGGATCCCTTCCGTTTCGGTACCGGATGGCATTAGAAATAATGTTATTCAGGATCACTTTTAATCTCCACCGATCGGTAAAGAAATCTTCATCCTGGTTAACTTTAACAATGCGCTTCACCGCCTTCCCCGTTGAAGTGGCGAACTTTAGCTGATCAAAGGTTTCATCGATAACATTCTTAAATCGTATAGCTTCCTTTCTGACTTCCAGGCGTGAATTCCGTGAATGATCCAGGATTTCCCGAATAAAATTATCCTGCTGTAGTGCACTGCTGCTTATCTTTTCCAGGTAAATTTTTTGCATTTCCGGATCATTATCATGCTTGGCCAGGTTGATCAACCCAAGGACGGAAGCAATCGGTGCGCGAAGATCATGTGAAACGCTGTATACAAAATTATCGAGTTCGGTATTTCGTTTACTCAGTTCTTCATTGGTTTGAATAAGCTTCGATTCGGTTTCCTTCCGGGAATTGATTTCATCATTAAGCGCTTTGGTACGTTGCAGCACCATAGCTTCAAGGTTGGTGTTGAATTCCTTGAGTTCCTCCTGGGCAGTTGATCGTTCCGTAACAGTGGCCGATAGAACAATGGTAGAAATGCTGACCACACCGATGAATATCTGAAGGAGCAGCATGGTATCGGTTGATGATGTAAGTATAAAGGGCCCTTGATTTTGAATAGTGAAGTAAATGGAAGTAAGTGAAGCCGCAAGGGTTACTGTGATTGCTGCCAGCAGATCAAATCGAAAAGCCAGCCAAAGCAAAAATGGAATCAATAAATAGGGCAATGCACGGATAAGGGTTCCGTTAAAGGGGCCAAACTGGACCAGGAAGTATATTCCAGCCATGCAGGCAATAAATACAATACCTTCAATCAATTTCTCGGTCTGCCATCCGGACAATCGCTTATATGCGATAGCCAGAATAAAGGGCGTAAACAATAAAATGCCAACAACCCTTGATGCCCAACCGTTTAAACCGTTTTGAACCAGCTGATCAATGGTAATGACTTGCGTGAGATAAAGACTGAAGGTAACAAACAGGGATCCAATGACCCCCATCACCAGCGTGACAAACAGGAATTGAAAGGTATTCCGTGTTCTTCCAAAAGGATAAGGTTCTTTTATCCAGCGTTGTACCAGGAAATTCCCGACTAAAGCTTCGAGAGTTTGTCCTATTGAGACAAAAGCTGAAATAATAATAATGGATTGTTGAGATAAGGATTCATTATTCCAATAGGCCAGCAAATTGGCAATAACTGCACCAATAGTAATGCCCGGCCAACTGGAACGGCCCAAAAGAATTATCAGAGCGAAAGCTAACCCCGATGGAGGCCAAACGGGAAGCGAATGATTATCCGGAAACGCCAACGAATATCCCAGCCATGCAGATCCAAAATAAAGTATCGCTACCAGGATAATTCGAAAATCCGATGCATATTTAAGTGATGATTTAATAAGCATTAACAATTATCTCATTATCAAAGCAATATACATTCATATTTCTATTATTCCAATCCCTTACGTTCAGCTGGCAGTTAATAAGATAAGTTGCCAAAATGTAAGCCGGTTGAACATTAATACCTGATATTCAACGATAAATGCCACCCAATTATGATTTATCCACCGTTTTTGGTCTTTTGGCCGGTTTTTCGGATTAGTTTTCGGTTAATTTAATGGTTGGTGAGAATTTCAGGCTTCGAACTTGAAATCGGTCAAAATAAACCAGAAAACAAAAGATGCGGGAAGTATACATTGTAGGATCAACCCGGACTCCTATCGGGAAAATGAAGGGAAGCCTTTCGGGAGTACGCGCAGATGACCTGGCAGCTCACGTTATTAAGAGCCTGCTTAACAAGTACCCCTCAATTCCTAAAGAATCCATTTCAGATGTAATCCTGGGTTGTGCCAACCAGGCCGGTGAGGACAACCGTAATATTGCACGGATGGCCCTTTTATTGTCAGGACTTCCAGTAACTGTACCCGGTGAAACCGTGAACCGCTTATGCGCTTCAGGAATGTCGGCAGTTATTCAGGCCACGCGAATCATCCGGGTTGCCGATGGCGATTTGGTATTGGCCGGTGGAGTTGAACACATGACCCGCAGTCCGTTGGTCATGTCTAAATCGTCCTCCCCGTTTGGTGGTGATGTTCAAATATTCGACAGCAGTTTTGGTTGGCGTTTCATCAACCCGAAAATGCATCAACTCTACGGAACGGATTCAATGGGAAATACCGCTGAAAATCTTGTTGATCTCTACAGGATTTCAAGGGAAGACCAGGATAAGTTTGCCTTTAATAGTCAACGAAAAGCATCAGAAGCGAGAAAAAACGGACGATTCTCAATTGAAATCTCCCCTATCGAAATTCCACAAGCAAAAGGAGAATCGATCGTATTCTCCCTGGATGAGTTTATTAAGGAAGAAACTACCCTAGACGCTCTTAGTAAACTTAAACCGGCCTTTCGAAAAGAGGGATCTGTAACAGCAGGCAATTCATCGGGATTGAATGATGGTGCAGCTGCTATGTTCCTGGCTTCAGAGGATGCCCTTAAGCATTATTGGTTAACTCCGAAAGCAAGAGTAGTTAGTTCAGCAGTGGTTGGCGTTGAACCCCGCATTATGGGTATCGGTCCTGTTGAAGCCTCGAACCTGGCATTAAAAAAGGCTGGCCTTGAGATGAAGGATATGGATATCATTGAATTGAATGAAGCTTTTGCTGCACAGTGTCTGGCTTGTATCCGTTCATGGGGACTTGAAGATTCCGATACTCGAATTAATCCCAATGGAGGTGCAATAGCATTGGGCCACCCACTTGGAATGAGTGGTACCCGGATATTGCAAACAGCTGCAGAAGAGTTACAAATCAAACAGAAACGGTATGCCCTGGTTACCATGTGTATCGGTGTTGGTCAGGGATATGCCGTTATTATCGAACGCGCATAAAAATGAAATCATCAGAAAACAAATTAAGTCAACGTCCATATGTGATTTGCCATACCCTCACTTCGGTGGATGGCAAGATCAAGCAAACCATCTGGGGACTGGATGATCACCACAAGTATTTTGAAATACCAGCAGCTAAAATTAAGGCCGATGCATGGCTGGTAGGAAGAGTCACCATGCAGGAATTTTCCAGTAAGAAAAAATACAACCTGACCAACGGAAGAACCGACATCCCTAAAAAAGACTTTGTAGCGCCTGTAAATGCAAAGACCTGGTGCGTGGTGATCGATCCATCCGGTAAATGTTATTGGGACATCAACAAAGTCTCAACTGAATTTGTAATTGAAGTATTGACTGAAAAAGTATCCAGTCAGTATTTAGATCATCTTCAATCGAGAAATGTATCCTACATCTTTGGCGGTAAAGACAAACTCAATCTCGAACTCGTTCTCCGGAAGCTCTACGCACTCTTTAACATCAAAGTGGTCCGCATTGATGGTGGCGGTCATGTAAACGGATCCTTCCTGAAAGCTGGCCTCATTGATGAACTCAGCGTTGTACTTGCACCGCTGGCTGATGGTACTATTGGCTCACTTACCGCATTTGATGTGGAAGAAGGTTACGGTAAACGTAAGGCTACCTGGTTTAAACTTAAATCCGTGAGGAAGATTTTCAGAGATTTTTTATGGATACGTTATTCAGTGGTGCGGAACAAATAACTTTCGCAGTATTTTCTTCATGCTTAAACATTATTGGATTACCGCATCTCGCCTTCTGCTTAGAAAGAAACTGTTTACAATAATAAATCTAACCGGCCTCTCATTAGGTATTGCCATTTTTCTCTCGTTTACAGGATTCGTAAACTATCACTTAAGCTTTGATCAGTTTTATCCTGACGGAGACCGTATTTACCGAATCGACTATTTCGAATACCAGGAAGGCCAGCCAGTCCTGCAGAGCGCACAAACCCATGACCGTACTGCGTTATTGGTTCATGAATTTGTTCCGCAGGTAGAAGCAGTTACCCGGATTTACTTTGAGAAGGCCTATGTCTTCACGGAAGATATCCGGTTGGTAGATCAAGACATGTTATTTGCTGACAGTTCATTCTTTCAGGTTTTTAAAATTAACCTGATTGAAGGATTATCAGAAAGTTGTCTCACGCCTCCCAGGGCAGTGGTGATTTCAAAATCACAGGCTGAAGTTTACTTCGGCAACGAAAATCCCATGGGTAAAACTTTATTTTTTAATGAACATCTCCCCTTTACGGTTACTGGGGTCTTTGATGATATCCCGGAAACCTCATCGATTGACTTTGATTTTCTGATATCGTGGTCAACGCTTTCGTATTACGGATGGGTTCCGAAAGAAGGTTCTTTTCGGTATCCATGGTGCTTCACCTTTGTAAAGATAGGTGAATCGGTATCGGATATCGATGTTATTAACCAAAATCTAACCCGTCTGGTGAATGACCAAAACCAGGAATTAATAAACCGAAGGCATACAGCCCAACATGAATTGCATCCTTATTCTTCCCTTCACTTTACCAGTGGATTAAGTGGTGAAATCAAACCAGGAATAAATAAAGTCTTACTGTTCGCTTTGATTTCACTCGCGATCTTTAGTTTGATTGTCGCCTGGATTAATTACGTTAACCTTGCATTAGCTCAATCACTTGAACGCGCAAATGAAATTGGTGTTCGGAAAGTTTTCGGTGCAAGCCGTTCTATTATAAGTGGTCAGTTTGTGTTAGAAGCCATTTTCTTTTCAGTGGTTTCGTTTTTAATAGGCTTTGGATTGTTTTACGTGATTACACAACAATTTAAACCCAGTCAATTCCAGGAAGTTACTTTCGCTTTTCCGAATTTCATTCATCTGAGCCTCTATAGCACCGGCTTTATTTTAATAACTACCCTCGCTTCCCTGTATCCGGCTTATTTCATTGCCCGATACAATCCAATCTTAATCCTTAATAATAAACTTAGCCGGGGAAAAGGAAAGGCCAATGTTTTGCACCAGGCTTTAATCGTTTTTCAAATGTTTTTGGCTGTTGCGGTTGTTGGAATTGCTTTGATAGCGAACCGGCAATTAAGTTTTATCCAGTCCTTCGACACCGGGTTTAATACCCAACAAACCATTGCCTTGCGCGCACCGGCATCAACCAATTCAGATTCTCTGAGGTTATCAAGATATCGTGCATTTCGAAATGAAGTATTACAACACGCTTCATTTGTTTCAGGTACTTCATCCATGAATATTCCGGGTGAGGAAATCAGGTTCCATGATGAGAACCTCCGGCCCATTGGATCACTCAACGAAAAGAAGCAATCGTTCCAGGTAATGTGGATAGATGAAGGCTATCAGGAAACATTTGGCATGATCTTGCTTGCCGGCCGAAATTTCAATGCTGAAGAATCGGGTAATGCATGTATTATTAATGAAACGGCTGCCCGTGCATTAGGCTACTTCACTCCCACAGATGCAGTTAACACCAGTCTGATTACTCAAGATGACCGCACGGTTTCAATAATCGGTGTTTGGAAAGATTATCACCAACAATCGCTCCGCAAAACTGTTGAGCCTATTGTATTTTATTACCGTCATCCCCATGAATACGGATATTATTCGTTTCGGGTATTGCCAACTGAAGGCAGTTACCTTCAAACACTGAAGCAGATCTGGAGTGAACATTATCCAAATGACACATTCAATTATTATTTAATGGATCGATTTTATGCTCGGCAATATCAAACCGATCAATTGTTCAGTACTTTGCTTCAGCTCTTTAGCATCATTTCAATTGCAATTGCTTGCCTGGGGTTATTCGGAATGGCCACCTTAATGATTGTTAAACGAACCCGTGAGATCGGTGTTCGCAAAGTTCTCGGGGCTTCGGCATGGAGCATTCTTGTGTTATTATCCAAACAATATGTTAGCCTGGTCCTGGTTAGTTGTTTATTCGCATTTCCGGTGGCCTGGCATGTATCGCATCAATGGCTCTCGGGATTTTCCTACCGGATAACGATTCAATGGTGGATGATAGTCATTCCGGGCATATTGGTTTTGTTGGCCATCCTGGTTACTATTTCCATTCAGGCTTTAAAAGCAGCTATGGCCAATCCGGTTAAGACGCTACGCGACCAATGAGTAATTTTTCATTTAAATTATTCCTGTGGAATTACCGCTTATTTGATTCAAGAAATTCAAATTCGGCCTGGTATAAACCTTTGCGCAATACGGGTGTATGACCAAACTCCATAATCATTTGTAATTCCTTCTGAAACGGATTCCATTCTGGTACGTTCTTCCCATTTGGATTTCCCGTTTTTACAAAATTGATCCAATAAGCAGACATTGTGTGTTCAACCAGGTAGTCTGAATTTTGCCAGGGACGATTCCACTTGTTTAAAGTGTGCAAGGCATACGGTACTTCGGAAGTATGAAACGCTCCATAATTTGGAAAACCAGGTTTGTCGGTTGGGATATAACTGAACTGATACAAAAAACTATTGCTTCTATTGCTGATGGCCCACAGGTAATCGGGGAAGGCAGCGAAGTTCATAAGCCCGAGTTTGTCTTGCGAGGTTTTTATTTCTTCTTCTGTTCCGGCTGGAAAAAGTTCCAAAAATTCTTTAGCATGATCTCCATACAAAGAGGTTGCCATGGCTTTGAATTGTTCAACCGTTTGTGGCGTACTACGCATCAGTGCGCCATCCCCCATAACCCAGCCTGCCATTAACGGTACATCGTTATGCTTTTTATTGCTGAAGATCGTACGCATATCTTCCGGTATTACGTAACCGTCTGTAATAGGCGCAAATGTTCCAAAAGGCATAGTATTCCCCAATTTCAATAAACTGTCGGCAGGTAATTTTCGGAGTGCTTCAATAGTAAAAGTCCCGGTCTTTTGCGAAAGGCTTTGACCTTCCTTCTCGGCTTCTTCCAACGATTTTGTAGGTCGGTTCAACGTTGCCCCGCTTTGAGCGATTGCCCCCCGAAACAATCCTTTTGTTAAGGGTGAGGCTACCAACGATTGAACGCTCATAGATCCTGCCGATTGTCCGGCAATTGTTACTTTTTCAGGATCACCTCCGAATGATGTAATGTTTTCTTTTATCCATCGAAGTGCTTCGATTTGATCCATGATGCCATAGTTACCTGATGCGTGGTGAGGAGTTTCTATCGATAATTCAGGATGGGCAAGGAATCCAAAAATCCCTAACCGGTAATTAATGCTGACATACACGATTCCCTCACGTGCCAACGCTTCTCCATCATAAACAGCACATGAAGCGGACCCTGATACAAATGCTCCCCCATGAATCCAAACCAAAACGGGTAATTTGGCTTTGTTTGATGTTGAGGGTGTCCAGATGTTGAGATACAAACAATCTTCACTAAGGGATTCAGGTGGTGCGATGAATTCCTCCGTCCACATCATGAATGGCTGAGGAGTATTTTGCATTGCGCTGGGGGAAAAATCTTTGCATTCCCGAACGTTGGCGCTGGGCTTCACCGGCTGAGGTGCTTTCCACCGCAATTCACCAACAGGAGGCTTGGCATAAGGAACACCTTTGAAGATGGTTACTTTTCCATCGTCACTTTTCAAACCAGAGAGATTACCTGATGTGGTGTTAACAATTGGAGTTTTGTCCTTAATGCCTGAATCATTCTGAGCCTGGGCATATCCGACCACCAGCAGAACAATTACAACTAATCGAAACATGTCCTACTTTATTTTTTAGCCATTTTATCCAGGAACCAATATCTTGGTTCATCCTTGCTTTTAACTGATTTGGATTCTGCATCAATTACCATCACGGGGGGTTCCTGATCTCCAGGTTTAGCAGCCGGCCACTCGGGCAATTTGTCTCCGTTGGGATTTCCGGTCTTGATAAAATTGGCAAAGAAGTTTAACATCGTTTCAGAAACTTTGAAGTCCTCAGTTGTCCATGCATAATCGTTCACCAGGTGAAGGTTTCCCATGGCATATTCAATTTCACAGGCGTGGGGCGCACCTATAGGAGTAAATGCAGGCGCTCTTTGCTGGGCCGCAGTTGTACCTCCAGCCAAACCCGGTGCAAGCGATTGGTCTTTTAACGGAGGCCGCAATTTACTGTAGAGATAACGATACACGGGTTGATTGCTGCTTTTTCGATGCACATCAAACCATTTCCAGGTACTGTAAGCAATAAACCGATCGGATGCAAGATTGGTTGCGGCCCATTCTATTTCCTCTTTTGTGTTATGCGGAACAATGCTTAACAACTCCTCATAATCATTAGGATAAGCTTCTTTTACTTTCTGAATGAAATTCTCTTTCGTATAGGGCAATCCCTGCATAAAGGCCATTCCCGGAATTTCAGCTGAATTCCATCCAACCAACAAGGGTACCTGGGCTTGCTCTTTAGATTCAAAAATTTCAAGCATGCTTTTGGGAAAGAAATACCCATCGATTACCGATGGAAATCCAAAACGTCTCGATTCCTGGTAAACTTCATAAAGCTCTCGCGTGCTTGCTGATCGTAACTGTGTCAACGAAGTATACCCTGCTTTCTGAGCGAACTCCAATCCTTGTTTTTCTGCCTCTGCCAATGGCACAGCCGATAAAGCACTTATACCTGATCCGCTCTCACCAATGGCACCGGCAATTAGATTTTTAGACAAAGGAGAAACCATCTGGGCACTTACAGAAACTGATCCGGCTGATTCACCCGCAATGGTCACTTTCTTTGGATCACCACCAAATGAGGCTATGTTCTTCTGTACCCATTGTAAGGCAAAGGCCTGGTCAAGATAACCGTAATTACCAGAAGCTTTATAAGACGTTTCTTTGCTGAGTTCAGGATGGGCAAAAAAGCCAAACAGTCCGAGACGGTAATTTACCGTTACCACCACGATACCCTTCTTAGCCATGCTGGCACCATCGTACCGCGGTTCGGAACCGTCACCGGCTACAAAACCACCACCATAAAAATATACCAGTACGGGTAATCCGGTTGTGTTACGTTTGGCAGGTGTCCAAACGTTCAGGTAAAGACAATCTTCACTAACTCCATTCGACCTGGAATTCATATCGCCAAAAACGATGGCTTGTATCGGCCTCGGACCAAATTGCTTAGTCATCTTTACACCTTTCCAGGCTTCCAATGGTTGAGGCGCTTTCCAGCGCAACTCGCCTACCGGTGGTTTAGCAAATGGAATTCCGAGGTAATACTGAAGACCGGAACGGGTATCGTATAGTCCTTCAATAAGGCCCTGTTCAATTTTAACCTGTACCGGAAAAGCATCCTTATGCTGTGATAAAGCATTGAAATACAATACGTAAAAGCAAGTACTTAAAGTAAAATATGCAAAGTTTCTAAGTAAGATTTTCATTATTGTCTCATTTTGTAACAATAGTACATTGCAATACCTACATTTGCTACGATTTAATCAAAAAGTACACGAGTGGAATCATCCGACTTCATTCCTAACCTTGCCTATGATTCGGTGATCTTCGGGTTTTCAGGCGATCAACTTAAGATTCTCCTGATGGAATATCACAATACAGGATTATTTGCTTTGCCCGGTGGATTTGTAAAGAAAACCGAAAACCTGGATGATGCCGTCCGAAGAGGGCTGGCCGAACGTACCGGACTAACTCATATATATCTCGAACAATTCCACACCTTCGGCAATCTAAGCCGGCATAAGCCCGAAGTGATGAAAACCATACTTATTGCCAATGGGCACGATCCAAATGGTCCGATGAGGTGGTTATTAGACCGGTTTATTTCCGTGGCCTATTATGCATTAATTGACTACCGGTACGTCATACCAAGACCCGATGAACTCTCCGATTCGTGCACCTGGTATCATGTTGATCAGCTCCCTGAATTGATTCTTGATCATAGAGAAATCGTTAATAAGGCCCTGGAAAACTTACGTGAAAATCTTGACCGGAAGTTGGTTGGTATGAACTTACTTCCTGAAAAATTTACGATGCAGGAATTGCAGCGTGTTTATGAAGCCATATCAGGAACTTCCTTCAGACGTACTTCTTTTCAGCGAAAAATGCTCGCCATGGAAGTGCTGATACGGCATGAAAAAAAATATTCAGGTAAAGCGCATAAAGCCCCTTACCTATACAGTTTTACAAGAAAGTGAATTCGAAATTAATCACCTGGCCAATGATTCCGATGCCACGCCTCCAACTTCTGTTGTTAATTTCTTAACCACTTCATTCATTCGTTTTTCGAAATCATTAAAACGCTGATCTATGCGCTCGTCAAGGGCATCAGCCAAATCCCTTCCTTTTTGAGCAATCCCTTTCCGGGAACCTTTTTTCCTTAATGGAAAAAGCATGATCCCCAACAATACACCAACGGTTAGTGTAGCGGTCATTCCGATTAAAGCATTTTTGGTTCTCATATACTTCATGTTAACTATTCATTTCACCAAATTCTTTCCCTATTCGAATTATGATCATACTATCTCAGGGTAAATATTCAACTGACCTGTTATAAGCGTATCAGTTTGTCGGCTTTACCAAAAATTTCAAAACCAGATAATTGCTCACCCTGAATCTGAACCGGTTCAGCAAATGCCCCTGAATTGATGTAAACCTGAAAATTGAACAGCATATTTTCATTATCGCTGAACGTCAGGCCGGTTAAATACATTTCCGTTATCCATTTTCGGGATCCAACTTCAAGCCTTGTTTTCAATTTTACGGGAGAATTGCCTTTGAAATAAGATAGATCGATGCTTCCATCGTTCTCCTGGGGTAGCTCTGCAGAAATAAAGATGTACTCAATTCCGCTTGCTAATTCTTCAAGAATCATTTTATCGCTGGCCGGACCGGTAAATGAAAAGAGAGAGGCAATCGGTATTCTAAATTCAAACTCCATTAGCGATCGGTTTAATCTAACGGCCATATCGTTTGACCTGAAATTACGCTCCAGGCAATCTGTCTGAATTCGAATGGTACATGGATTTCCTGCCGTGAAATCGGATTGACCAAGCACACAACTACATATGAGAGCACATAGAAAAATAATTAACTTGCTCATTTTGCTATAATTAGCTTTTAAATACCCCTTTCTGCGATATTAAATTAACTCCGCAAATTCAGGTTTGGGATGATGCGTGTTGCCAATAAAAGATGATTGAAATCATCATTATCATGTGAATTGTTTCAACAATTGATTGAATAAATGCTTTA
>JALOMY010000171.1 GCA_025455225.1 Cyclobacteriaceae bacterium
ATCCACAATCTTTGCACAAGGTTATCCACACGTTGCAAGTGTACCCACGTCTCCGTTTGCTGGGAATTACTTCCAGCCACAATCAACCGATTGACCAGATCAGTGATATGCTTCATAAGGCCGTAACAACACTGGAGTATTTCAATGACACTTCAAGCCATATTGAATCCTGGGTAAGGAATATTTTTTTCTCGGTCGATATCAGTACTGATTTTTTTATTGAGATAGCGAAGCTTAAAGCGTTACGGATTTTATGGAAAGAAGTTGTTCATGCATACGGCATAAAATCGTATTCAGCCTCCGATCTGCTCATTCATGCGCAAAGCAAGTCTTGGAAGAACGCTGCGTATGATCCCCACGAAAACATGTTGAAAAGCACCACTGCATCTCTTGCTGCCATTCTGGGAGGTTGCTCCGTACTATCGGTTTATTCCGTACTATCGGTTTATCCGGAACATGAAAATGATGAACGCGAAAGCCGCATTGCCCGTAACGTTTCCAATATTCTAAGGGAGGAATCGCACATGAATAAAGTTGCAGATCCAACGGCAGGATCCTTTTACCTGGAAAGCCTCACCCTAACCCTTGCAAACGAAGCGTGGAAAAAATTCAAATTATCGCTTGCCTGAAATATGAAGCCTGATTTTTCAAAACTTGAATTAAACTTAAGTGAGGTTTCACAACCCAGCTCAGGTATATCTGCATGGACCAGCCCGGAGCAAATCGCTATTAAACCCTCCTATTCGAAAAACGATATTAATCACCTGATCCACCTTGATTTTACAGCAGGCATTCCACCGTATCTGCGCGGGCCCTATGCTACTATGTATACTTCAAGACCGTGGACCATCCGCCAGTATGCAGGCTTCTCCACAGCCCGTGAATCGAATGCATTCTATCGCAGAAACCTCGCTGCCGGCCAGCGTGGATTATCAGTTGCCTTCGATCTCGCTACTCACCGCGGATACGATTCAGATCACCCGAGAGTAGCAGGCGATGTCGGTAAAGCCGGAGTTGCGATTGATTCTGTATTGGATATGAAGATTCTGTTCGATCAGATTCCATTGGATAAGATGTCGGTTTCCATGACAATGAACGGAGCTGTTATACCCATCCTGGCGTTTTACATTGTGGCAGCTGAAGAGCAGGGCGTAAAACCCCATCAATTAAACGGCACCATTCAAAATGATATTCTGAAAGAATTCATGGTGCGCAATACATACATCTATCCACCCGCTCCTTCCATGCGTATTGTGTCGGATATCTTCGAATACGCTTCGAAACATATGCCGAAGTTCAATTCCATCAGCATCAGCGGATACCATATGCACGAAGCCGGGGCACCCGCCCATCTTGAACTTGCCTACACATTGGCTGATGGACTGGAGTATATCCGAACCGGATTAAAAGCAGGAATAGCTATCGATGATTTTGCCCCCCGGCTTTCATTCTTCTGGGGAATTGGCATGAACTTGTTTATGGAAGTTGCCAAAATGCGGGCCGGTCGATTATTATGGTCAAGGATTGTTCAGCAGTTCAATCCGAAAAATCCAAAGTCGATGGCGTTGCGCACGCATTGCCAGACTTCCGGCTGGAGCCTGACGGAACAAGATCCATACAATAACGTTACCCGCACATGCATTGAAGCATTGGCTGCTGTCTTGGGCGGAACGCAATCACTTCATACCAACTCACTGGATGAAGCCATTGCCTTACCGACCGATTTCTCAGCACGAATTGCGCGTAATACCCAGTTATACATTGAAAAAGAAACAGGTATTACCCGGGTTGTTGATCCGCTTGGTGGTTCTTATTACGTAGAAGCACTCACCGCAGCGTTAGTAAAAAATGCGTGGGAACTAATTGAGGAAGTAGAACAATTAGGCGGTATGACGAAAGCGATTGAAAGCGGCATTCCGAAAATGCGAATCGAACAAGCGGCCGCTGCGAAACAGGCAAGAATTGATTCAGGCTCTGATGTGATTGTTGGCGTCAATAAATACCAGACAACTGAAAAACCCGACTTTGACATTCTGGAAGTAGACAATACTGCAGTTCGTAATGAACAGATCGAGCGAATTAACAAGTTGAAGTCAGAACGCAACGCATCTGAAGTTGAAAACGCGTTACAAGCAATAACGAAATGTGCCGAAAGCGGTAAGGGTAATTTGCTGGAGCTTTCCATTCAGGCAGCCCGCCAACGGGCTACCCTGGGTGAAATTTCAGAAGCCATGGAAAAAGCATTCGGTCGTTACAAGGCCAGCATCAAATCCATATACGGTGTATATTCCGGAGCAATGAAAAACAACCAGAACTTTGAAGAAGCCCGAAAATTATCGGATGAGTTTGCAAAATTAGACGGACGAAGACCCCGCATTCTGGTGGCCAAGATGGGGCAGGATGGTCATGACCGCGGAGCGAAGGTGATTGCTACCAGCTTTGCCGATCTTGGCTTTGATGTAGATATCGGGCCACTTTTTCAAACCCCACAGGAAGTAGCCATGCAGGCCGCTGAAAATGATGTTCATATTGTAGGTGCTTCGAGCCTGGCCGGAGGTCATAAAACCTTGATTCCGGAATTGATCGAAGCTTTAAGAAAAATCGGTCGTGAAGACATTCTCGTGGTTGCCGGTGGTGTGATCCCAGAAAAAGATTACGAATACTTGTTCCAGGCAGGAGTATCTTTCATTTTCGGACCCGGAACTGTAATACCACAGGCCGCTAAAGAAATCCTGCAAAAAATGATTGCGCGTCACTAATTCCCGGTTCTCTTTCAATGGGGCTTGTATCCTGATTCCTTTCGAATACGTGCTGAATTCTTTAGCTTAGAAGTCTGATTGTTTCTACCAAATTCTCATTCATTATGAATTTCAAGCTGTTGATTGGTGTGATCCTCGTTTTCTTGTTTTTCGCGTTCCCTGCGAATGCACAGAAACAATACGACAAGGCCCTGGCCAAAGCAGATAAATATTACAATTCCGGAAATTATGCAAAGGCGCTTGCTGCCTTGAAAAAATACAAGTCGATGGTGACCGCCAAATTGGGTACCAATAACGCGTACATGGTTAAGTATCACCTTCGCGATGCCCGCTATAACCTGGCTTACGGTATCCTTACCAATTTTGATGGCAGTCTTAATCAGGCACAAGCAACAAGCATAGCTGCATTTGGTGAGAACTCATTGAACCATGCTGTTACCTTAATTGAAGTAGCTGAAATTTATAATCAATACGGATACTACCGGTTGAGCCGCGAATTGCTGAGCAAGGCAGAGCCCGCGATTCAAACCTCCGCACAGGATAACCCATCTGTTAAGGTGAAATACATTTTAGCGCTTGCCGATGCTATGATTGGACAGGGTTTCTCCAACGATGGTATTGCGCTTCTTCGTGCAAATGAAAGCCTGGTGGCAAGCCGGGCTGTAACGAAAGAAGTTACAACAGAGGATGGCAAACTCAAATCCAAACCGGTACCACCCGAAGAACTTAACGAACGGTTCACAGGCTATGCACGGCTACTTTCCCTAATAACTTTAGCCTATGGAAAAAAAGGGGATATCGACAGTGTTGAGATTTCACATAATTTCACAAGACCCTGGCTCACCAAGAACCTGCGCACACTCGATGAAAAAGACATCTCATTAATTCTGGTCCGGGCCGATTATATCTACACTAAAATGTATGCGGAGAACAATGACGGAATTGTTCCTCCCAAACTTCCGAAATATGCCGACTTTGGAACACAACTGGATGCTCTGAAAAAGACAGGAGTATCTCCGTCCATTCCCATGGCACATGATGTCTACCTTTCCTTGCTCGATCAATTGCAGCGCGAAGACAACAAGACCCGATACTCCAACGTCAAAGCTGAATACGAGCGGATGTTAAACAAGTATTTCCATAAGGAAAGTGTGTTGCGAATTAATCTGAAGGCAATTGAATTTGATGCGAAATTACAGAAGGATCGGATTCAAAACATTGAAACGGATGCATTGAATACACTTTCATCCAAATCCCTCCCGCGAAATCATCCGACAACACTTCATATTCTGGATTTCTTGTACACGGTATCCGTTCAGCTTAGAAAATATCAGAGTGCTGAATCCTATCTAAATCAAATCATTGATGTTAAAAAAGAACTTTATGGAGAACAGGCACCTGAGTATCATTTAGCCCAGGTTGAACTGGCCAATTTTGACCTTGATTATACCAATAAACTTGAGGAAGTAGGTAAAATTTATGAAACCAGCTACACTAAGTTTCTGTCAAAACAGATTCATCTTAAACACAAAGATCATTTAAAAATACTCTCGCATCTTGCCAGCTATTATGAGCTTACCGATAAATTTTCATTGGCCTCCTCTACGTTATCCAAAGCCTCGGATGCTGCACGGATTAAATACGATAATGAGGACCCGGTTTATGCTATTGCGTTAAACCAGCAAGCCAAGCTCAGGATTAAACTTGGAGAATACGAAAAGGCAGATTCGGATATCAGCCGGTCGCTTCAGGTATTTGATCTTAAAAAGAACCAGGACGACAAATGGACACCCGATTACATCAACGCCCTTGAAACGCAAGCCAAGTTGTTTGGCATAAAAGGATTATTTGATGAGGCTCAGGCGAACCTCGACCGAACCCGAAGGCTGATAGAGCGCTCTAAAGTGAAGATTGATAATGAGCAATCCACCGCGGAAGAACTTTCAAGCTTGCTGATTCAGCTTGGCTCCTACTCCCAAACCAGCGCATTGCTGGATAAGCTGATTCCGGAATACGAAAAACTTTACGGTAATCAATCCATTCATTTGATTGATCCGCTGATCAACCGCGGGCGAATTCTTCTGGCCCGGGGAGATTATACTGAAGCCGAACGAACCGCCCAGTTTGCCAACAAGATTGCAACAGGCACGTATGGTGAACTGTCAACAAAAACAGCAGGCACACAGCGGCTACTGAGCGACATATATTATTCCCTTGGAGACTACGATAAAGCCGAGGAAAACATCAGGAAAGCACTCGAAAGTCAGGAAAAACAATTTGGCAGAAACCATGTGGAAGTTGCTCGCTCCTTATCGCAACTTGCCCTAATCAAATTCCATGATGGCGATGACCGAAAACAGGTTGAGCAGCTGATGATTGAAGCCCGTGATATCATGGCCGGCAAATTGGGTAAAGACAATCCGCAATACGCAGAAATACTTAAGAACTTTGCCCAGCTCTACATAGCCGATAAACGCTACGACCTGGCATTTAACTCACTATCCATTGCTGAAAACATCTGGATTCAGAAAACCGGTGTGAAAAACAACATCAATACGGCAAGCATCTACATGTTAACCGGTGATGTGCATTACCAAATGAAGAACTATCCCAAAGCTGAAGAATTTTATAATAAAGCGAAAACGCTTTATGAACGTAACTTCAGTGCCACTCATCCTGAGTATGTAAAAGCAGTTTCCAGGCTGAGCAAAGTATACTACATGCAAAAAGACTATAAACGATCGAAGCAACGGATCGAAGAAGCCCTGAACAATTACGAAAACTTTATCAAGCAATTTTTCCCTGCATTAAGTGAACGTGAAAAGGCCAAATACTGGAATACCATCAAGAGCGATTTTGAATTCTACAACACACTTGCCTTCAGCCAACTTGAAGATTTCAAAGACCTTTCGAGCAAGGTTTACAATTATCAGTTGCTTACCAAAGCCTTGTTGTTGAGTTCTTCCATTAAAATCAGGGAGCGGATCATGAACAGTACCGATGAGAATCTGAAATTCCAGTTCAATACGTGGCTGGAGAAAAAGGAACTGCTCACCCTATCACTTTCCATGAGTCCGACTCAGTTAGCCGAAAATCAAATCGACCAGGCTGCTCTGAATCAGGAAGTGGAGCGCCTGGAAAAGGATTTAAGTCAGCAATCCGAAATTTTCGGGCAGAATTTCGAAAGCAAACGAATCACCTTTGATGACGTACGAAAATCCCTTAAGGCCAACGAAGTTGCCCTGGAGATGGTGCGGTACCGGCACTTCAATCATACTTTTACAGATTCGGTTGTCTATGCTGTATTGTTCGTTAAGAGTGATTCAAAAAAACCGGAAGTCATTTTGATGAAAGACGGCAGCGGAATGGAAGGCCGGTATTTTAAATACTTCAACAACGCCATACAAGCCCGCATTCACGATGAGTATTCGTATAAAATTTACTGGGAGCCCATTCAAAAACAACTCGGCCAGATATCTACTATATACTTGTCGGCTGATGGTGTATACAACCAGATTAACCTGGAAGCCATTCCTTCCCCGGATGGAAAATACATCCTCGATAATTCCAACATTATACTGGTAAGCAACACCAAAGATTTGTATTTGAAAAAAGTGAAATCCCGTCAGGTGCCGGAAAATACAGCTTCCATGTTTGGCAATCCAACCTTTTACCTGAGTGCATCATCCAAATCTTCCATTCTACCGCTGCCCGGAACTGAAAAGGAAATCAACCAGCTTCAATACCTTTTCAAACAAAAGGGCTGGCGCACCGAAGGATTCCTGGAAGACAATGCATCGGAAGACAAGGTAAAGAATATTAACAACCCTAAAATTTTCCATATCGCTACTCATGGATTCTACAGGGCAAGTGATGAAATCCGGCTTGAAGATGAAATGGAGGGCAATGAGGCGGAGCTAACGAAAAATCCTTTGCTTCGCAACGGCCTTCTTTTGCGAGGTGCCGGTGATTTGCTGAATAAAACGGAATATAATTTCAATATCGAAAGTGGAATTCTCACAGCCTATGAAGCCATGAACC
>JALOMY010000172.1 GCA_025455225.1 Cyclobacteriaceae bacterium
TCTTTTTTTTAAACCTGTTCCCAGATGTGGTGTTTATAAAGGCTTTTCCGGGCTGAACAGTTTCGGCTTTTAATGAACAGAATTTAAAGCTATTTTCGAACCAAATGAGGATTGGCGAACAGGTTTGGATTTGCGAATAGCCAAACTATTTGTCATTTGCTGCTTAACAGACAGAATAATTTTATTTAATTATAATAAGAACCCGGCTACCATATATAACCGGGTTCTATAAAAGCATGCTCATAAAATTAGCGTTATTACAGGCTTATTCCACTTGTAAGGTTGGGTTATTTTTTTAAGACTCGGATTTGGTTGATTGCCCATATAATAAGCAGTAGCAGGGCATAAAAAACGTCCATGCAGATAAACCTTTCGATTGCTGCATGGACGCTTATGGGTAATTAATTTTCTTATTGAGGCGGCAATTGCTGCCGCATACCGGGCTTTCCCTGCTGCCCATTACCGCGTCGACGTTCCATTTCCTTTCGTATCATATCCCGGAACTCGCGTTCGGCACGTAGCATTTTATTGAACTTGTCTTCTCCAATAGCTTTTACAAAATCGGGTTTGTACTTTTTGCGGATACCCAGCAATTTTTCTTCCAATTCCAGTTCATCGCCTTTTTTATCCTTATTTTCACGGAGTGTTTTTTCTATTTCCCCCATATAAGCATCATGTACCGGCCAGAATTTTTTGGCTTCATCGGGGGTAAGTTCCAGTTGGCGGGTAAGAAAGGCCACTTTCAATGCTTCCACATTTGGTGGCGGTTTTTGTCCGGGTGGTTGGGCCATAAGAGCCTGTCCAAAGCAAATGGAGGAAAGAAGTATCAGGTAGATTTTACGCATCGTGTAATAATTTTTGTATTTTCATTGGGTGATGATAAAAGATTTTTATCTTTTTTATATGTTGTTTTTCTATACCAGAATGAATTCAATGGTATTAAATCCATTAAGTCTTTTGCTTTTTCATGCTTATCCAATTTTATGAATGCGGCACACATGTAGGCAATCATGGAAGGTGGACGAATAAAGGCTGATACCAGACCATTATTGACTGTTGAAATTACTTCCTCATATTGACCCAATGTCAGGTAGGCCCGTGCCAGAAAATCATAGAACCGGATAACAAACGGAAACAGTTTCAATCCTTCCTTCCAGGTATTAATGGCCGCGTTATAATTCCCGTTTAAATACTGACATAAACCCTGATAGTTAAAGTAGGCAACACTTAACGGTTCAATTTTGCTGGCTTTGTTAACCATGCTAAACGCTTCATCGACCCTTCCCATCATACAAAGCAGATAGGAATAGGTAAACTGAACAGCTGCATTATTAGGCCCAAGCTCCATCGCTTTAAGCAACAGATTTTCAGCAGCTGCAAAATCCTTATGAACAAAAAATTCAACAAATCCTTTAGTCAGGTAATCGTTGTCGGTTGCCCCACGTTTCCAGGCTTCATTGAGAAATTGATTAATGTTGGGAACCGCTTCCTGAGGTGAAAGATCACCATTCCACGACATGCGAGCAGAATACGAACTGGCGAGGTAAGAATAGGCTTGTTTGAAATCCGGATCCTTTTCTATTGCCTTTTTAAAATATTCCGATGCCGTACGGTACCCCTCAACGTTCCATTGGTTGAAGGCGTGCCTTCCTTTCAAAAAGAGATCGTAAGCCTCCAGGTTCTTGGTGGGAACCTCCTTTAATTTTTCATTTTCCTGGGGATCGAGGGATGATTGCAACTCCCGGGTAACCACCTCCGCCACATTACTCTGGATTTCAAAAATATCGTCCATGTTTTCGACAAACACTTTTGACCAGATGTGGTCATCTTTTACCGCATCTATCAATTGCACATTAATGCGGACTTTGTTTCCATGAAGTTGAGCACTTCCTTCGAGGATGTATTTTACTCCAAGTTCGGTGGCAATTTCCGGGGCGGTCTTCGTGGTTTTTTTATACCGCATAATGGATGTGCGTGAAATCACCCGAAGATTCTTCATCCCTGCCAACTGGATCAGGATATTTTCAGTGATTCCGTCAGCAAAATAATCCTGGGATGAATCCTGGGCCAGGCTGACGAAAGGAAGAACAGCAATGGATTTATCGTTCAGTTCCCTTTCTTTATCAAGTTTTGCTTCATCAGCTTGTGTCGGAACTTGTTCTCGAACCTCATCAAATGCACTGCGGTAAGCTGATTCGGAAACCCGGTCCGGGTACCGGATGGCGTTCACGATTTCCTTAATCGCATTCGCTACTTTGTTGATCTGATCGCGATAATAAAGTTTATTCGAGCTTTCTTCACGCCTATCTTCCCTCCGCAAAGGTCGATTTACACCCGGTGAACGAAAAATAAAATCGACTGCCCTGAGTTTGGATTGCGTTTCAGTTTCAAACAGATTCCGATCTTCACCATCCAGGTCATGAATCATTACCGGAAGAATACGGCTGGCCACGTTACCACTTCTTAACCGGATATCACGGCCAAATGAATCCTTTAACGCCATACGATTAAAGGCGCAAAACTCATTTTGCCATGCGAAACTTCGGGTATCGCAATATGTTTGCGATAAAACCGGGATGAAAACAAGTGCCTTCAATTTACCCTCCAGGCTTTTATCTACATCATGCGTTTCGAGCAATCCATCGTATGGATTTTCATCAAAATAAACGGAGAGATCTTCCTTAAAGGTGGATTCCAATTCGGTTCTGAGAGCCTGAACAAAGGAGGTCACCCATTGTTCACCCCGATTGTCCTTCAGGCGGTAACTTATAAAAATGTCGTTCTCGTAACCGGGAATCAGTGAGGGCATAGGCAGTCTACAAAACCAATCTCAAATATAACCAAGTGAACACACAAGACTCCATTCTTCCGGTTATTTATCGTAGTGTTAAATCTTTATGGAAACATTGTAAATACCCTGCCCGGATTCCAACTCGGAATCTGAAGTATTAAATATGCCCGCATAGGTTAGCTTATACTTCTCCGTATTCAGGGCCAGCAAAGAAGCAAACTGGCTGCTAGCACAAATTGTACCTCTCGGTGCAAGGCGTGAAATATTGCGTATGTAATTCTGAATGGAGGTATCTACTATTCGGGTCTCGGCACCCGCTACAGTCTCCACGTGGACCGGGCCTGCATGAAGACCAATCTTTATCGAACGATCCTGCTGCAAGTGCGATCCGGCAGCTGCATTAACAAGTTGAACAAAATCAATGGCACGCATGCAGACCAATCTTTATCGAACGATCCTGCTGCAAGTGCGATCCGGCAGCTGCATTAACAAGTTGAACAAAATCAATGGCACCGCTCTCGGAATCAAAGGCTAAGAAGATGCAATCATCCTGCAGATCGAAAGCCCGGTGAGGAATTAATTGATCCTTCATTTTAGCGTTTACGGATTTATAAACCCGTTCTTTTTCCATGCCATTCGCCTCATTCATATCTACTGAAACCATATAAAGAATAGGACGATCAATTTTCAATTCCCTTGAGCTACCGGATTGTGTTTGAGGTTCCGTAACTGCAGGCCTGTTTAACACAAACTGATCCGGATTAATATTGATGTGCCGGTCGTTAAACGGCCATAAACGTATGGTATCCCGGGTACCTCCCGATTTACGTTTCAAATCTATTTCAGACTGTACAGACAACAACATAGGCTTCTGATGATAGGTCATGCTTCGCAATACAGCCGATCCAAAAATGATCCGGCACTGAAACGCAAAGATTTCATCGTTGCCATCATATGAACCATGAGTTACGTACGTTACCGGGAATTTCGAAATTAATCGCTCAAACCGCTCAATCCAATTTTCTCCCGCAAAGCGAATGCTCTGATCAATAAAATCTTTCTTATCAAAGGGAAGAAAAATATGAACCTCTGCTCCAGCTTCTTCCATAGCTTCAGCAAAAAGAATATCTGAACCGCAGGCCAGTGAGCAATAACCAATACCAGCATTCATGGCGTGAACAGCTCCTGCCATTGATTCAGCCACCTGTTGCTCAATAGCAGCCGGGAAACGCGGTACAGTACGGGCCGGGTGATCAATCATATGGCCTATGGAAGCGACTACTGTAGGCGGGCTGAAGATTCGTTGAATCTCTTTCGGTACAGGCATATAATGATTCAGCAACCACAATTGGTTATACACGCTGATTACCTTACCCCAATCATTGCCTGCCAGTTGACGGGCCCTAACATAATGATCGATGGAAGAAGCGCGGTCTTTGGTTAATAAAAACGCTTCTCCTAACGTTGCCAGCTCCCAGAATCCGCTTGCATTATTTCCAATATTGGCAATAACCTGTGAGGCTATTTCCCGTCCCTGACTGGATCGTCCGGCAATTGCCGACATGGTTGCGGCATTTATACCTGTATAATAATTCTTCGTTACGCCAAAATTCTTTGAATAGGTGTCTCTGGATAGTATGGCATATTTTGAATCCTGATGTTTCTTGAAGAGTTCCTTATAAATGCCGCCCAGAATTCCTGCTGTTTCCGGGTCGTCTGGATTTCTTCGATAGGCCAGGTCTAAATAAGCCAATGCATCTTCCGGGTAGCCGGATTTTGACAGGCTTAAAGCAAAGAGCTGATCAACCCGGAGCGGATCAGCTTGCGGATCCTTGCGGAGACGCATTGCCAGTTCCCGTGCCTCCAGATAGCGGCCTGCATTAACCAATGATTCTAAATACGTAACCATAACAACACCAGGTGCAACTCCGAGATAGCCTCCGGTATTAACCAGCGATTCTAAATGATTACCTCGTTCCGTCAAGTCACCTTCTATTTACCGTCTTGTCCAATATGGCGGTTTACAAATCGATCGTACTGCCTTTTGAACTCTTCGTGATTGTATTCTCCGCTACCCGAATTCGCGTTACCAGATTCTGCCTGGTTCACTAATTTAAAATAGGCTTGCGGAAATTCATCGGAGTACATTCTGGGCAGCACATTAATTTTTGTTAACCCCATGTAAGCTGTAAATAACAAAAAAAGTGCAACCAGAACAACCGAACGATCTTTTAACCGGAAAACGAATTGAAATGCCGTTTGCTTTTCACCTTCAACCAACAGGGGCTTTTTCCAAAAGCCGATAATTAAGAATCCAAGTACACAGGCAAATGCCGCACTTCCTGAAGGCTCAGCCAATCCCGGCACAAAAGGAATTAACGTCATCGATAGTGTATACAGGATAATTGCTGTGAAAAATAATCCAACAGCTAACGCCAGATATCCGGAAGATGAAAAGAGTACTGGCCATTGATTAATTAATTTGATCAGGTATGTTACAATTAATATCAATCCTGCCAAACCAAATATAATTTCTACAAACGGAAACCGGATATAGAATACACGCATTGAAAGAATTGAGGAAAGTGTTATCAGGCTTATCAATTCCAATCGAACCATCAGGTCACCTGTTCTTTTCTGCTTTAAATGCCAAAGCAATTGAATAAGAAAGATTACAGCAAATGCCAATGCTACCAGACCCAATATGGTGATTCCATAATCGTTCTGAGCCATGGATGCGAATGCACCCATGATCAGGAGAACAAATAGCAAATAATAATAGGTATTGTATCGGCTCATTAGCTATCCTTATAAAATATATAATACCAAGCCCAATCCATAAATCTGTCCATCGCTTGCCATTTTACATCACCGGTTACCGCTTCATTCTTTTTGCAGGCTTCAATCATTATCATCGACCTGCATTCAAGATCTTGTGATTCGGTAAGTGTTCCAGGGATCGAGGTAAGCGACCTGTAAAAATTACCCTCATTGGCTACACCTATCACACGCGCAAGGATAGCCCCGAATTTATCCTCTTCATTGGTCTCCTTTAAAATTGAAATTGCATGTGAGTTGATTTTTTCACTGCCAATTTTTGACAACAACAGAATCAGGTTGTACCGGCTGTTCAAATTACCGGGAATGCTGGTAAAGTCGACCTTATTAGCTTTAGAAAAGGCTGAATCGAGATAAACGAATGCATCCGGATTGGCATTTGATTGATAACTTCGTTCAGCCATGAATTGATAACTGAATATTTTCTCTTCATTGGTCTGAAATTGTTCAACTAGATTCATCGCCTCCTCCTTCAATCCATTTGAAGCCAGGTGAACACACAATTGGTTCATCATATTAAGGAAGAATGTCTTCTCAATATATTCATAATAATCCGATGAACGGGATATTCCCTGTTGATCAATACTCCGGTAATAGGCCAATCCCGATTCAACGTCCTGGCGCTCAAATGCACGATTAGCAAGAATTAAATAAACCAGGTTTTTATCGAAGGCCTTTCCTTCCGGATGCCTATTTGCAAATGAAAGAATATCCGAAAGTACTTCATCAGGTAACGGATATTCATATTCCAGAGTGTTCGGTGCAACAAATGGTCTCACTTCAAACGCTTTGGCAATCCAGAAATGAATTTCCTGAAGGTCTCCACCCGTTTTGTAAAACTCGTTGAGGAGATTTTCCTTTTTTAACCAGTTAAAAAAGTAATCGGTGTGGTAGGTCTTACTGAACCAACCATCGCGGTAATCCGGATAAATAAACAACGATTTTCTGGATATCTCTGTAGTACGCACACCATCCAAAAAATACGGTATGGTTGATGAAACTTTACCTTCCAGGTAACTATCCGGAACCTTACGGTAATGGGTAATTGCAGACGACAACCAGTTATTTAATTGCTTTTCATCTACCTGTAGTTGCCGGTCGAACCAATACTTATGAGTAAAAATAGCTTTCCTTTTAGCATGGGTTGCCAATTGATATTCTCTCTCTTCAGGTTCCTTAATATCCTGAAGTACTTTCTCATAATCCTCCGATATCGTATTCAAGACACTTCGATCACAGAAATACAGGTTTGGAAATAAATAACCCCTGTATGAACGAAGGAAATTCCGCTCCATGTTAGTACCGACATACAAATGAGAAATATAACCTGTGCGGAGAATGATATTGCGGTACAAGGTTGCTGCCGGATTATCCGCAGTATGTGTTTCTATCCACTTAATACAACGGGGAACTTCATTGCGGTGCCCATATTGATAAAGGAACCCCAAAATATTGAGGTGATTATTAAACACACGTGCCATTTCAAAGTAATGCCGCTGATTTGTTATCAGTAATTGATTGAAGCACCATTCAATGCCCTGTACATCACCTGCTGCGGCATACAACGAAGCGAGTGTGTGATACCCGCCATTATTATCGCTGGGTTGTCGCCCATTAGGTTCGAAGCTACCCTTGGCGTAGTATACATTGAATATTTCATTTGCCTTCTCCCCTTCTAAGGGAGACACAATACGAATAATTTCCCTGACCTTATCTGGTTTAACATTTCCAAGAGCAAGCCAATACTGAACAGCCACATTTAATTCCGTAGCGATAGTTGGTGTGAATAAACCCTTATCGCTGTAAAAGTTTTTCACCCGCTCAATATGAGTATCGAGCAGTTCCTCAACCAATGCCGCTAATGTATCATCCGGGTTATAATATTGATCGCGCGCTAATGTGATCAGAAAAATATTGCCTTCAGTCATCAAAAAATCCAGTGGCACGGATCCATCCGGCACTTTCAGTGACTGAGCGATCAAGCCAATGAGTTCCGCTTTAATTTCTGCTTTGGTTCGTATGTCGAAGTACAACAGTATCCGGTAAGCTTCATTGGCCAGGCTTAGCCGACTCTTAAAGTCAAGTTCCTCTAAATACGGTAATAATGATCCCGGCTGATAACGCTCTTCGACCAGTAAATGAATGGCTTTATTACGTTTGTCAATTTCCTCACTTTTCATCAACGCAAACGACTCGTCACGAACACGCCTGAGTACATTTTCGTTGGATTTCTGCTCTGCATCATACCAATAAAAACCACTCAATACCAGCATGATCAAAATGGCCAGTACGGTGCCAATGCGCTGCGGGCCATACTTTATAAAGGCCCGGGTTACCATTACTTTCCGGGCACTTCGTGCTAAGAAATCATGAACATCAGCAAGAATCTGTTCAGCATCCTGATAAGCTTTATCCTGGTCTTTCTGAATTTCTGAGTAACGTCTGATCCATCCTGCATTTGGTTTACACGCACGATACCAGTTTTCAAAATAGGTTAACGGACCGATAGGCAACAGAAAATTACTGCTCTTTCCACTGGACTTCCACCGGTCCAATTGCTTTTTAAAGTCCAGGTAAGTTGAATAAAATTCGAATTCCCGATTCGCCCAGGTGTTCAGTTTATTCCAGTTTCTGATCAGGCTTTCGTGTGTAATATCCAACACTGTATTCGGCTGAAGCGAATGAGTTGCCGGATCATCTGTAATAAAGGGTCGTATAAAGGAATTCCCTGCTTCGCGATAACTATTCAACACACCGCCAACAACCTCATACGTAAACTCGGGTTCATTGATAATCGAAGTAATTTCTCCGAGCGTCATTCGGTTGCGCACAGCCCGACTATTATCAATTTTAGTAAGACAACTGAACGTAAGGGCTATGATTCGTTTAGCTTCCTGGGCAGAAATATTCTTTCCCGGATTGCTTTTGTTATAATAGGACCAGGCTTTTTCATAAAGTACACTGGCGTGGATCTCGATTACTTTATTGAGTCCGGTTTCGGAATAATACTTTCGCTGATACTCCGGTAAATCATTGAACCATCGCTCAAACCTGCTTCGATCTTCATCCGGAAGGTCATCGGCCGGCATCCCGCCAACCATGGCATAATGAATAAGATCCATTTCCTGCCGCCCCTGATCTGCTGCCAACCACACCTGACTAAGGGCATGCTGAAGAATCGGCAATTGATCAATTCCTTCCGCGATGTCGTAAACAATGCGTTCGATAAGGCGCTGAGAAATCCGGTTGCCACTTAATATGGCTGGTTCTTCAATGACCTGTTTTAAATCTTTGCGTTTTAATCGCGGAACAAAGAACTGGGAAAAACCAATATACTCCGGTAAGCCACGAAAAGCAGAACACTGACCGATGTAATCGGAACGCATGGTGCAAACAATGTATATCGGAAGATTTCGCTTAATGGCTTCACGTGCCGTTTCCAGAATAAGGTTAACAACAATTTGTGAATCCTGGGAAGGGGCTTCATTGTAAAAGTTCTCCGGATTTGTAAAGAATTCTTCAAACTGATCGACAAGTATCATCAAATTAGCCGCTTGCCGTTTCTTGTTTTTCTTTTCCGCATCCGGCAATTGTTCCCATTCTTTACCGGTATCCTCGATATAAAATTCAGAGTTAGTATACAGATCGACCAGCGAAGTGAACCCCCGCCTCAATTCAGTTTCAATTGTATCTGCTTTTTGTCCAAACTTATCTGCAATGGATAGGGCCATATTTTTTACCGGACTCCTCTCGGGCCGAAAATCCGCTACAATCCAGTTCGTATATTTTGC
>JALOMY010000173.1 GCA_025455225.1 Cyclobacteriaceae bacterium
CTTTTGGGTTCCTGTTTTCAGATCCACTACATATACATCGGTATACGATTGGCCATCGAGGGCATTGTCGAGTTCATAAGCGCTGTTATCCTGTGCAATGGCGTAACGGTGTTTGGGCATCGGGTTGAGCTCTTTCATATCGCCTTCGTTCAACCGGATGAATTTGTTAGAGGCCACATCAATCATGGCCCAGTAGCTGAAGTTCTTGTCCTGGGTTTCAGTCCGCTGCTGACGTGACTGTAGACGCGAATCCATCCAATGCCAGATGGTCATATCGGGTTTAATGGTGTCGCCTTTGTCAGGGGATTTTTTGGTTTCGAGTTTGGCAATCGCTTTCTGAAGATCAGCGATGGATTTTATGGTGGTATCTGTTTTTATTTTAGCAAGCTTTTCTGCATCCGATTTTTCTGAAGATTCTTCCTTTGTTTCTGTCTTCTCTTCTTTCTTCGCAAGCTCCAGGTTGTGAATACCAAAGAGGATCCGGGTCAGGTCATCCGTCCACATTGGTTTACGATTCGGACTGATCGTCATTCCTTTTGGAAAATGGATTGAATCCTTAGCAGCTTCATAACGGAATACCAGCGGTGTTCCAGTAAGGTTCTTTGCGCCAATCACGCTGCCTTTATCCTGTTTGAATTTTTTGTCTTTCACCAGTTTAAGTGCGGCTACTGCATCGCCTGCTTCGGTCCAGTTCACAGACTGGTACCGGGCTTTATCGCTGTCGAGTACTTGTGTTTGTTTATTGGGCAAGCTGTATAAGTGAAGCCCGTTTCCGGATTGGTTCATGGCATCAATAGAATAGGCCATGAAATTTCCTTTCTTATTAAACGAAAATTCAGAAACGTTGCCGATGTTCTGGCTTTTGCCTGAGTTCAGTTCCACCAATATTAAGTCAGCACCTTTCGGATCATCCGGTTTGGGTGCACCGTTCCGTTCTTTGGCAAGCTGAAGGGCAATGTGCGTGGCAAGTTCACCATTAAAAGAATACGCACTTACTTTTTCAAATTCGGTTTTTTTATCGGAGGCCAGTTCAATCAAAATAAATTTTTCAAACAGTTGCTTATTCGGGGTTTTAGCATTGGCTTTTCGCTCACTGTTTTTTGGATATTCCTTGTACCCAAACCATTTCCCATCTTCTGAAAAAGCAAAGCTTGGTTGTGCTGCGCTGCCGATGGAATACGTCTTCTTAGTTGTTCCCTTGATTTGCTGCACAATCAATTTACCGTCACCATCTACAGGCAACAAGGCATAGGCTATCCATTGCCCGTCAGGCGAAACGGTTACACTGAAAGGTGAAATCGATTTCCAGGAGGGAACATCTTTCCAGGATATCGGTCTGGGTATACTGGTTTCCTGGGCGTGACCCGGGAAAATTAATACCGTCAGGATCAGGATGACGAAAAGTTTGGTTTTCATAATTAACGAGTTATTCAAGAAAGGGAGTCAATATTGCTATAGTTAAGGAATCGAACCACCAAATCTTTATGAATGGCATATAACAGAAAGGTAAAGTACATTTTAATGGCTCTTCATCAATCGTGAGTTATTCGATTCGGAAAAATTCCGGTGTAATCAAAATATCGAATTCAAGATTTAGCCAGCACCTACTGATAACGAACACTTGTTTGTTTAAGTCATTTATTTTCAGATAGTTGTCTAAAAGGCAAGGGGCTGGCTGAAAATGATTAATATTGGACATTGATAATTATTCATGCCTAAACTGTATTCCGTAATCATTGCGAGTGGCAGTTATATCCCCACTCAGAAAATTACCAATGACCACTTTTTACAGCATACATTTTTTGAAGCGGATGGAAAGCCTCTTACTAAGGATAATGTGGAAATTATTCGCAAGTTCAGTGAAATTACAGGCATCCAGGAGCGGAGGTATGTTGCTGATAATTTGGTTGCATCCGACATCGGTGCGCTGGCGGCCAAAGAAGCACTTGTTTCCGGAAAAGTTGACGGTGAGTCGTTAGATTATATAATCGTTGCCCACAATTTTGGTGATGTTAAATCCGATAACCGGAAGAGTGACCTGGTGCCGTCATTGGCATCGCGCATCAAGATGCAATTAGGAATTATAAATCCGAATACGGTTAGTTACGATCTTCCATTTGGGTGTGCCGGTTGGTTGCAGGGTGTAATCCAGGCTGATTTCTTCATTAAATCTGGAATGGCGAAACGCATATTAGTGATTGGTGCAGAAACGCTTTCACGGATTTGTGACCCACACGATCGTGACAGTATGATTTATTCCGATGGTGCAGGTGCTGTAATTCTCGAAGCCACCCTCAGCGAAAAGCCAGTTGGTATTCTGGCACATAAAACAGTGACGAATGCCGGTGACAACACATTTGTGTTAAAAATGCAACCTTCTTACAACCCGGATTACCCGCGCGATGAATTATTTCTGAAAATGAAAGGCCGTACGCTGTATGAACATGCGCTAAAGGAAGTACCGTCTGTAATTATCGATAGCCTGAACCAGGCAGGTGTGCATTTGAATGAAGTAAACAAACTCTTCATTCACCAGGCGAATAATAAAATGGATGAAGCCATTCTCAAACGGGTATTCAAGGAATGTGGATACTCGGAAATACCGGAAGGTATCATGCCCATGACGATTTCCTGGTTGGGTAATAGTTCAGTGGCTACCGTTCCGACCTTATACGATCTGGTTTCAAAAGGAAAAATTGAGAATCAATCTCTCGTCCCGGGAAGTATTGTAATTTTTGCAGCTGTTGGTGCAGGTGTAAATATCAATTCAGTGGTGTACCGGATACCGGATGCCGAATAATTTTTTCACAGATAGAGAAATCGTGTTGATTCTAAAGGGGCAAAAAAAAACGGGAAAAGATCAATGAATTGATTTTTCCCGTCTTTGCTAATCAAAAACCGTAGCCCCTGATTAACGCTAAGTTTAGGTTGCCAGCTTGAAACCTGTATCAATTACCTTGCGGTTCATGATTTCGGTTTCGCCTGCACGCTAGGAATTCCCAAAGGCTCCTTCTCGTGCACACAACCCAGCCGCCCCGGCTTTTTTGTGATTCATTTCCGTAGAAATAAACCTTTTGTTTTTCCGGATCTGCTTGATCAAACTGTCAATGTTCGACTTAGTGATATGAAGGTACTTGCACGATTGTTCACTACAAAATTTTTTATAAAAAAGTAATCAACAACTTATCAACCGGGTTATGCACATTTAGCAATCAATTAATTGGAAGGTGATTTTATAAACGGAACGCGGCTTGCACGTGGTAAACTGATTTCGAACCCAGTTACCTGTCCCTTCTTGTTGCGGACGAATTTATAGAATCCGTTATCGTCATCACGGAAAGCATCGTTGTATAGTGGTTGAAGGGAATAAACATCGCCCGGTTTTCGGGTAATGGTTACCGAATTATCTTTTATCTCAAGCAAATAAGTAACGCCCGCATCATTACTGGTATA
The DNA here is from genome assembly GCA_025455225.1 of Cyclobacteriaceae bacterium. Taxonomy (GTDB): domain Bacteria; phylum Bacteroidota; class Bacteroidia; order Cytophagales; family Cyclobacteriaceae; genus UBA2336. The sequence continues at coordinate 3,454 of JALOMY010000173.1, forward strand.
CAGGCCACCGAGTTCCCGGAAATCGTTTCGAGGGGGAGAAACCTTTGTATACAAAGATGAGCTGCCCGGTGATAGTAATTGAATTCCGGAAAAAGCCCGAATGTACCTTAAGCCATCCATGTATAAAGTGTCGGCATGCAAGGCAAGCATAGCCTTGTTATCCAGGAGTAATTTTCCTTCTTTTAATTCAATGGTGAATCCATTTGCAAGCTGTTCATTGAAGTACACACCGGGCCATTTTTTCTGATCAGTTTCCGTCAGGGTTATAAAACCGGTAGGTTCTTTTTTTGCTAGTGTTTCCTTCCCTAAAAAGATTTCGGCAATGGCTCTTCCTGTGGGCACCGGACTGAAGGAACCATCATTACTTAAAATGACTACCGATAATTTCTTTTCCGGATAGTAGGCTAGCCAGGCCCGGTAACCGGCTGTGGCACCACTGTGGCTGATTTCATGAAAACCATTTACGGAAGCGTTCGTTAAACCGGCTGCGTATTGAATTTCTTCTCCGCTGTTAAGTTTTCCTTTTTGAATACGAACGGAACTCATGGCATCACCAAAAATTTCATGGGTCTCCAGCAATTGATTCCAGCACAGCAAATCCGTTGTGGTAGTCAGCAATCCCCCGGGACCATGAACATTTTCAAAGGGCATGTCTTGCTGGTATCCATCCTTTGACCTGGAATAGGCAACTGCGCGATCCGGAATGATCTCCCGGAAATTATCACGCCATTGGGTATTCATCATGCGTAACGGTTTGAAGAACCGTTCATCGGTCAGCTGAGCCAGCGGTTGTTTTGCAACCCGTTCGGCTATCAGTACGAGCAATACGTAATTGGAATTACTATATGAATATTGACTGCCTGGGGTGAAGTTTAGCGACCTCTGACGGAAAACAACATCAAAACTTAACTCCTGCGTGTAAACACGGGAGGCCCGGGGCCACCCTGTAAGACCGTATACAACACCCCAGTCTTTCAAGCCACTGGTATGGTTAAGAAGATGCTGAATCGTGATGGGTTTATCGATGGGTTTATCGTAAACTGGCAACTCAGGTACATACTTGCGCACATCATCGCTTAAGGAAAGCTTCCCTTCCTTAGCCAGTAAGAGAATAATCCCCGCTGTGAATTGTTTGGAAACCGAGCCGCATTCAAATATAGTTTCGGTGGTATTGGGCACCCTGTGTTCCAGATCGGCAAGGCCATAGGCTTTATTATAAAGTAATTGTCCGTTGCGGGTAATGGCAACAGCCATGCCTGGGGTGGCATTATTCCAGGATGAGAACAAGGCATCCACTTGTTTAAGGGTATCGGCAGTCTGGGCAAAAAGAATAGTGGATGAAGCAATCAGTAAAATCGTTAAGAGCTTCTTAGGATAGTTTTCAATCATGATTCAGTGGTTGTTTTATTTTTTACGATGCTTTTTCCAATATAAATAGAGTATAACCAAGCCTATGGGTACGATAATATAGACTACAATATTCCAGGGATTTGTAAAATCAACCGGTTCGGATTGGTGGGGGATATCCTGCGGTATCTGCATGAATACTTGATTACCCATTTAATTTCTGGTTATTAAAATTTTCACCCTTTCTGAGGATATAGTACGAGCTCGAATTTACATTCCTTTCGCGGATGTTTACGGTTAATGGTTTATGCGGTAGAAAAAGTCAGCTTCCCCCTGACAAAAATCAGCTATCGTAACCCACCTATGTCAGTACTGCCGGATAGAGACCCTTCTATTTTTAGAGCAATATTTTTCAAAATAACGTACACCTCAGCCTATGGAACTCGAAAAATTCAGTTACGACAACAAGATCGTCAGAGCCTTTATCATTGCCACAGTGATTTTTGGCCTCGTGGGGATGCTGGTGGGCCTAACAGCCGCCATCCAGTTGTTTTACCCCGTATTTAATTTTGATTTGCAGTACACCACATTCGGCCGCATTCGGCCTCTGCACACCAATGCCATCATCTTTGCATTTGTGGGTAATGCCATGTTTGCAGGGGTTTATTACTCCATGCAGCGCTTGCTTAAAACTCGCATGTTCAGCGATGCGCTAAGCTGGATCAACTTCTGGGGCTGGCAGTTGATAATTGTTGCCGCAGCCATTACGCTTCCGTTGGGATTAACTACATCTAAAGAATACGCGGAACTTGAATGGCCGATTGATATTGCGATTGCCGTGATTTGGGTCGTGTTCGGTATTAACATGATCGGCACAATTCTGAAGCGAAGAGAGCGGCACATGTATGTTGCCATCTGGTTTTACATAGCCACCTTCGTTACAGTTGCTGTGCTGCACATTGTAAACTCGTTTGAGATGCCGGTGAATCTGTTTAAAAGTTATTCCTGGTATGCCGGTGTACAAGATGCCCTCGTTCAATGGTGGTACGGGCATAATGCCGTGGCGTTCTTCTTAACAACACCTTACCTGGGCCTGATGTATTACTTTCTGCCGAAAGCGGCAAACCGGCCGGTATATTCATACCGCCTTTCCATAGTACACTTCTGGTCGTTGATATTCTTATACATCTGGGCAGGACCTCACCATTTGTTGTATTCTACCTTACCCGACTGGGCTCAATCTTTAGGTACCGTATTCTCGATTATGTTGATTGCGCCTTCATGGGGTGGCATGCTGAATGGCCTCTTCACACTTCGTGGAGCATGGGACCGAGTTCGGGAAGAACCTGTACTGAAATTTATGGTGGTTGCGGTTACGGCATACGGTATGGCAACGCTGGAAGGTCCGCTGCTGTCGCTTAAAAACGTGAATGCCATTGCCCACTTTACCGACTGGATTGTAGCCCACGTACACGTTGGTGGATTGGGCTGGAACGGTTTCCTCATTTTTGGAATTCTCTATTGGATGGTTCCACGCATGTGGGGCACACCTCTTTACTCTAAAAATCTTGCGAATGTTCATTTCTGGATTGGAACCCTGGGGATCATTTTCTACGCGCTGCCGATGTACATCTCTGGTGTTACCCAGAGTTTGATGTGGAAAGAATTCAATGCTGAAGGATTCCTGGTGTACAAAAACTTCCTGGAAACTACCGTTCAGATTTTACCGATGCACGTTCTGCGTGCCATTGGTGGTGGATTATACCTAACCGGTACCATCATCATGACCTACAACCTGATCAAAACTGCGTATGCCGGAAGCTTTATTGCCGATGAACCGGCCGAAGCAGCTCCGCTGGCGAAAGATGTGAAGGTAAGTGGTGGCTGGCACCATGTACTTGAAAGCAAGCCCATTATGTTTACCGTATTGTCACTAATTGCCATTCTGATTGGTGGAATTATTGAAATGGTTCCAACCTTCCTGATCAAATCGAACGTCCCTACCATCGCAAGTGTGAAACCTTATACTCCGCTGGAATTGCATGGACGTGACATCTATATCCGTGAAGGTTGTGTAAGCTGTCACTCCCAGCTCGTTCGTCCGTTCCGTTCTGAAGTTGAGCGTTACGATCCGCTGGGTGGCGAATACAGCAAATCAGGCGAGTACATTTATGATCATCCGTTCTTATGGGGTTCAAAACGTACAGGACCGGATTTACACCGGTTGGGAGGCAAGTACTCCGACAGCTGGCACTACAACCACATGCTGGCACCCGATGCGGTTTCTACCGGATCGATCATGCCGGCCTATCCATGGCTTTTTGAGCAATCTATTGATCTTTCGCAGACGTCACTTAAAATCAAGGCCCTGCGAACCATTGGTGTGCCGTATGAAGAAGGTTATGAAGCCATTGCCAATGAAGAGCTGAAGATCCAGGCACGCAGAATTTCTGAAAACCTCCAGTTGGAAGGCATTGAAGTAGCTCCGGAAACAGAAATCGTGGCTATGATTGCTTACCTGCAACGATTGGGTAAAGATATCAAAGCATCGAAAACAGCCTCTAACCAATAATCGAACAGACTATGTACAGAAATATATTGCAAAGCATCGATAATGTTCAGATCTGGCCGATTATCTCGCTGTCGATCTTCTTCATCTTCTTCATTGTACTTTTATGGTGGGTATTTACAGCTGACAAAGGCTTTATTAAGAAGATGGAAAACCTTCCGTTAAACGACCGGAATGATGACCAAAACCAAACTGCACCAACCTCAAATCAAATGCTATGAGAACGATAACATTAACTCTGATCTTTATATTAACCGGACTTACCGCCTTTGCGCAGGAAGCGGAGAGCGGCAGCAGTTTCTGGAGAGATCCGCTGGGTGATCCGTTGTTTCCTTTTTACCTGGTGACGGCATTTGTATTTCTTACTGCCTTCCTCGTAGTAATTGTAGCAGTATATATGCTCAAGGTTCTCAATGTATTTATTCGCAAGGCAGCTGAAGAACGGGCAGAGAAACAGGGCATCCAATATGTACCTCAACCTAGTTTGTGGACCAAGTTCTGGAATTCCATTAACGCCTTTAAGCCTGCACAGGAAGAAAAGGATATTCTGCTCGATCATAATTATGACGGTATCAAAGAACTTGACAACCATTTACCACCGTGGTGGAAGTGGTTATTATACGGGTCGATTATTTGGGCTGGTATTTACCTGGTTATGTACCACGTTACCGATACCCTGCCTTTAAGTGGTGATGAATACCAGGCTGAAGTAGAGCTGGCTCAGGCTCAGAAAGCCAAATTCCTCGCCTCCAATCCACCGGCCGCCATCGATGAAAGTACCTTGGAATATTCTGCAGATGAAGCCATTATTGCTAAGGGACGTACTGTTTATGTTACCAATTGTGCTTCCTGCCATATGCCGGAAGGACAGGGCAGCATTGGTCCTAACCTGACCGATGATTACTGGCTGCATGGTGGTAGCATAAAGGAAATATTTGCGGTGATCAAGAATGGCGTTCAGGAAAAGGGAATGATTCCCTGGGGACCCGTTCTTTCCCCTGAACAGATTCGCGATGTATCTTATTATATAAAGAGCATCAAAGGAACTAATCCTCCGAATCCGAAGGCACCTCAGGGTGAATTGTATACTGAAGCAGCTCCGGTGGAAGCCGATACTGTAGTACAAGCCGATACGGTAAAGAGTTCGATCTAAACTCAAAAGAAATTCCGGATCAAAATCCGGAATTCTTTTTTAACAGGAATTGTAGTTAAAGGGAATAAACTTTTATTGGTGTGAATCCGAATTCTGACAATCTTTATCAATACGATGAAGAGTTCCGTAATACAATGGCTACGGTTGATGAGAAGGGTAAACGGGTATGGGTGTATCCGAAAAAACCCGCTGGCCACTTTCATAATGCCCGCATCGTTGTCACCATTGTCTTGTTGACCATTTTCTTTGCCGGGCCCTTCATTAAAATTGGTGGGCAACCCTTTTTACTGCTTAATTTATTTGAGCGGAGGTTTGTCGTGCTGGGACAAGCATTCTGGCCACAGGATTTTTTCTTATTGGCCTTAACGCTGATTACCTTCTTTGTTTTTGTTATTCTTTTTACTGTTGTTTTTGGAAGGATCTGGTGCGGTTGGGCTTGCCCTCAAACTTTGTTTATGGAAATGGTCTTTCGCAAGATCGAATATCTTATTGAAGGCGATGCCAATGAACAGCGAAAGTTAAATCAGGCTCCCTGGACGGGGGATAAGATTTTTAAAAAGGGGTTGAAGCAATTCATTTTCATTCTGATTTCCGTCATCATTTCCCATACGGCCATGGCCTACCTGATTGGAATCGAAGAAGTGAAAACCATTGTCACGCAATCACCAGGCGAGCACATGGCAGGCTTCCTTGGGATAGTAGCCTTTACGGCAATTTTTTATGGTGTCTTTGCGTGGTTTCGTGAACAAGCCTGTATAGCGGTATGTCCGTATGGCAGGTTGCAGGGTGTTTTACTTGGGAAGGATTCAATTGTAGTAGCCTACGATTGGGTTCGTGGCGAGCCCCGTGGAAAAATGAAAAAAGACCAGGTGGATACAACTAAGGGTGATTGTATCGATTGCAAACTTTGTGTACACGTTTGTCCTACCGGTATAGACATACGGAACGGTACGCAACTCGAGTGTGTAAATTGTACAGCTTGTATTGACGCCTGCGATGATGTAATGGTAAAAGTGGGCAAACCGAAAGGATTGATCCGGTACGCATCGTACAATTCGATTAAAGAAGGAATACAAAAATTGATACGACCTCGTGTTCTTGGGTATATCGTAGTGCTGCTGGCACTGGTTACTTTTCTCTCTTTCATGATTGCTACCCGTTCGGATATTGAAACCACCATATTGAAAGTGCCCGGTACGCTGTTTCAGCGCGGTGAGGATGGAACCATTTCTAATCTGTACAACGTGGAGTTTGTAAATAAAACATTTGAAGATATTACCCTCGAGGTAAAAGTTGATTCGCCTCCTGAAGCCATTCTCAGTAAAGTTGGTGAGCAGGCGATTGTCGTTCCGGCAGGTGAAATGTTGAAGAGTGTTTATTTCATAAAAATACCGGCCGATAAGATTGATGAAGCACGCCAGGTAATTATGATAGGTGTCTATAAAGATGGTAAGCGCATTGAAAAAGTAAAAGTTAAATTTATCGGGCCCGTAAAATCAATTAATCCGTAACCTTCATGGGATATTGTTTATTGTTAATTGTTATTTGAAAATATGAATTGGGGAAAGGGAATTGTACTTGCATTTGTTTTATTCGCCTTGTTTCTGGCTGTCATGATCACCATTATGATGAGACAGGATATTGGCTTGGTTTCCAAACAATACTACCGGGATGATATTCACTTCCAGGAACAATACGAACGGAAGATGAATGCGGAGCAGCTTGAATTCAAACCGGTGATTACCGTTGAGCAGAACGAATACCTCAAAATATATTTTCCAATGGTGAGTTATATTGAAGGGGGAACGGTAAAACTTTTCAGACCATCTTCCGAGCGACTGGATCAGAATTTTAGCCTGAATGCTTCTGCTGATTCGGTTCAGGTATTTCAACTGAAGAACCTGGAGCGAGGTGCCTACCGGGTTAAGATGGAGTGGAAAATGGAAGGAAAGGAATTTTACATCGAAAATGTAATTTTTATCTGATCCTCTATCGGATATCTTAGGCGGGGTTTACGATGTTCCTCATCAATACTATAACCAAATGTACTTAACTGCTTTTCTATTGGGACTAACTGGAAGCCTGCATTGCGTTGGCATGTGCGGGCCGATTGCCCTGATGGTAAACGGCAAAAGCAAGTCTTCGTTACTGTCCAATCGCATACTTTACAATACGGGCCGAACAGTAACCTATGTTATGATGGGTTTGATAGTGGGCTTACTGGGTAAAATTGTTCAGTGGGGTGGTGTTCAGGGGAAAGTATCGATCGCGGTAGGCCTATTG
>JALOMY010000174.1 GCA_025455225.1 Cyclobacteriaceae bacterium
TGGCTTGAATCGAATGAACTAAAAGTACGTGGCTATTGGGGGCCTCTTTGGAGAACCCAGACATGGAAACGGGTCTCCTAACCCCTAAATCAACATTTTATCGATAAAATTGTACATTGAATAAATAGCCGAGGTTACCCATAATCAAGCAAATGGTATTCAGGACAAGTGTAAGTAGTGAAAAAGAGATCTTTGAGCGAATCTGCAAGGGCGATGAGAAAGCGTTGGAGTACTTATATAAGAAGTACTATAGAATGATGACCAAAATGGTTATCACCAACAGTGGAACTGAAGAAGAAGCCCGGGACATTTATCAGGACGCTCTGATTGTTTTCTGGCAAAAGGCAACATCCGGAAACCTGGTGCTGACTTCGAAAATCAGTACTTACATTTATAGCATCTGCCAGAATCTTTGGAGGAAAGAACTGGACAGAAAAAAACGATTATCCAATGAAGAAAAGGATATTTCGGTTATTGAAGATAAGGAATCAGAAGAACGTAACAGAATTATTAATGAATGTATAAATAAACTGGATGAAACATGTCGGCAAGTTTTAATGTTTTACTATTTCGAGGAATTGTCAATGCAGGATATTGCAGACAAACTTGGATTTGCTAATACCGACACAGCCAAAACAAAAAAATACAAGTGTAAAAGGAAACTGGATGAATTAATTAAGACGCTATACTCCGAGCGTGATTTTTTAGATTAACCTATGATATCAGAAAAAGATTTTCAGTTGTTAGATGGCTATCTTCTGGATCAGTTGAATGAAACTGAGAAGGCAGAATTTGAACAGCGATTGACTTCAGATCCGGAGTTAAAGCAAGAATACCTCTTTCAAAAAGAAGTAATCCAGGGTATTCGTACTAACCGAATACAGGAATTGAAAACCCTGCTCAATAATGTGCCCGTAGGTACAGCACCTGGAATAGGTAGTTCATTCTCCATCAAACTACTTACCGGTGTACTCGTAACAGGAGCAATAGCTACTGGTATCTATTTTTACATGAAGGAAGATAAGTCTGGTAATTCTTCCGATCAGACTAATACTTCACAAAGCAATATTCCCCCGGCATCTATTTCTGACAGCGTTTCAGATAATCAGTCTATTGAAGATGTTGAAGAACCTCAGAATATTCAAACGCCTCAGCCTTCAGTATTGGAAAAATCAAGGAAGGAGATAGTCAAATCAAACGAGGAAATTTCGGAAAGTACTAGACTTAAGGAGCAAGAAGCCCTGAAGATTGTTTCTTCAACTTTCGTAACCTCCTCAAGGGAAGTAATTACTGACAACTCTCAGGCTGCGCATAAGTTTCATTATAGTTTTAGAAACGGAAAACTTATTCTTTATGGGTCGTTTGATACGAATCAGTATCAGATCTTAGAATTCATTACTGCAAACAACCATATTTACTTCCTTCAGTATAAAATGGATTACTACCTTCTGGATGCTTCAGCCTCTGCTCCTACTCCACTGGCTCCGATCCAGGACAAACAGTTGATCGAAAAAATGCGTGAATTAAGGAAGAAGTAACCGGCATATTCTTCCAAATAAAAGCCTTTGGGTTGTTTCCCGAAGGCTTTTTTAATTTGTAGATTTGCGGTTTATGCATAACAGCAACGCCAAAAAGAAGTTGGGAAGTTATCCGTCTATCGGTGTGATTGCCAGTATTACGTTGGCATTGTTCGTTTCTGGTATATTTGGAATACTGATTATCTACTCCCAACAACTGGAACGAATGGTGCGTGATCAGGTTCGTGTTCAGATCTATTTAAGAAATGGGTTAACCGATACACAGCTTCTTCAGGTTGAGCGCAGCATTGAGTCAATGCCCTTTATTAATAAGAAAGATTCTCTGAAATTCGTATCACGGGATGAAGCTGCTGAACAGTTCATCGCAGAAACAGGTGAAGATTTTAAGGAATTATTAGGCGAAAATCCACTTCACGATGCCTACCTGGTATCGATCGAACCTGATTATCACTCCCCGGCTAAGATGGTTACCGTTAAACAGGAGATTGAAAAAATTGGCGGTGTATACCAGGTATTCTATGTTGAAGGCTTGATTGAATCGATTAATAAAAATGTAACCCGTATCAGCCTTGTACTTGGAGGAATTATAGCTATTCTACTAACGGCAGTAGTTTTACTGATCAATAATACAATACGCCTTGCCCTCTTTTCACAACGTTTCCTGATACGCAGCATGCAATTAGTTGGAGCCCGTTGGTGGTTTATCCAAAGTCCCTTTATTTGGAGAGCTTCAATCTATGGAATTATTGCCGGAATACTGGCATCAGGTTCGTTATGGATTCTGATCCGGTATGCCAATCAAAAAATAGAAGATCTGGAAGCGTTAATGAACATGAATCAATTCATGATATTGGGTTTCGTCCTGATATCGTTAGGAGTGTTCGTAGCAATTCTTAGTACGTTACTGTCTATACAACGATATTTACGAATGTCACTGGATGAACTTTATTGAATAACATGGAAAGCAAACTTCCCTTTACAAAGAAAAACTACCAGGTGATGATCATCGGATTACTAATATTGATCCTCGGATTCACCATAATGTCCATTGATAAAGCAGACTACGGTTTTGGATTCATGGGATTAACGCTCGGACCTATTATCGTTATGACCGGTTTCCTGATTGAAATTTTTGCCATATTATATCGCCCGAAAGAGAAGAAGTAATCTTCAGCATTCTCAATGTCTCTGATTCAAGCGATCATTCTTGCCATCATTGAAGGCCTCACTGAATTTTTACCGGTTTCATCCACTGGGCATATCATCATTGGGTCGTCCGTAATGGCTATTTCAACATTACCCTTTACAAAAGTCTTTACCGTTGCAATTCAGTTCGGGGCAATTCTATCGGTGGTAGTACTGTATTGGAGAAAATTTATTCAATCATTCGCCTTTTACTTCAGTCTTTTAATAGCATTCATTCCGGCAGGCATATTTGGGTTTCTTTTGGTTGATTACATCAATCAATTATTTGAACGGGTTGAAGTGGTAGGCTTTATGCTAATTATTGGCGGGATCATATTCTTATTCATTGATAGGCTTTTTAAAGAAAATGAAACCAATTTTGATCAACGCATCACCCCACTGATTGCCCTGAAGATTGGGTTATTCCAATGCATAGCGATGATGCCAGGAGTTTCACGATCAGCCGCCACCATAATTGGTGGTCTTACACAAAAACTTAACAAACAAACGGCTGCAGAATTCTCTTTTTTCTTAGCTGTTCCTACCATGCTGGCAGCCTCTTTATATAATATGTATGGATTCATACAGGTGCATCAGAAATTTACAGGTGATGAAATATTTCTATTGATAGCCGGTAATGTGGTTGCTTTTAGTGTTGCAATAATTGCCATAAAATCATTCATTCAGTTTTTAACGAAATACGGCTTTAAATTTTTTGGTTATTACCGGATCGTTGTCGGGACTATCCTTGTAATTCTTTATTATCTGGGAATCGATTTGAAAATCATTTGATGAATTCCGGGGAACCTGTTCTTGATAAAATATGGCTGATCAATAAGCCATACAACTGGACATCTTTTGATGTCGTTAATAAGCTACGATCTGTTTTAAAAATCAAAAAAATAGGTCATACCGGTACCCTGGATCCATTGGCTACTGGATTGCTTATTATTTGCACCGGTAAATTGACAAAACAAATTGAATCCTTTATGGGGTTTGAGAAAGAGTACACCGGTATCTTCGTCTTAGGCCAAACTTCTCCTTCCCACGATCTGGAAACAGAGTTATCAGAAAAATCAGATGTCTCCCATGTTACAGAAGAAATGATCCAAGAGGCAGCCAATCAACTCACCGGTAAAATTCACCAATTACCCCCCCTGCATTCCGCCATTAAGATCGGTGGTAAACGCGCTTATTCGTACGCCCGGAAAGGCAAAGAAATAAATCTTTCGCCACGACTGGTTGAAGTATCTGAATTCACAATTACCAAAGTAAGTTTGCCTCAAATAGAGTTTAAAATTGTTTGTTCAAAAGGCACCTACATACGCAGCCTGGTCCGTGACATCGGCCAGATTATTGGTGTTGGTGCATATCTTTCCCAACTTTGCCGTACCCGGATTGGATCTTATCGGTTAGAGGATAGTATTCAAATTGAAGAGGTTACTCTATGAAGATTTACCATAGTTTAGATGACTTTGTAAAGCTCACGTATGCTGTAGTTACCAGCGGCACTTTTGATGGAGTACACATCGGGCATCAGAAAATTTTATCCAGATTAAAAGAAATAGCCGAACGAAATGGTGGAGAAACCGTGGTAATTACGTTCTGGCCTCATCCACGGCTTGTTCTGTATCCGGAAGATACCTCCCTTAGGTTGCTTAATACATTCGAAGAAAAAGCTGAATTATTAAAAGAGCAGGGAATTTCCCACCTGATCCGGATTCCATTTACTAAAGAATTTTCCAACCTGACATCACATGAATTTATCTCAAGGATACTGGTAAGCACCATTGGCACAAAGAAGCTTGTTATTGGTTACGACCATCGGTTTGGTCATAACCGTGATGGTAGTTTTGAAGAGTTGAAAGCCAACAGTCATTTGTATGGTTTTGAAGTAGAGGAAATTCCTAAACAGGAAATTGATCAGGTTGCTGTAAGTTCAACGAAAATTCGTAAAGCACTGGAAAGCGGGGATATTCATACCGCTAACCAATTACTCGGAAGACCTTATTCTATTAGCGGGCGCGTAGTCAAAGGAGATAAACTGGGACGTATCATTGGGTTTCCTACAGCCAATATCGAAGTTGATTCAAACCATAAGCTGATTCCAGCTGATGGCATCTATGCTGCAACAATTACCTATGAGCATGAACTATATCGGGGCATGCTCTACATCGGCAATCGCCCGACTGTTGGAGGCGGGCGACATTCAATTGAAATCAACATCTTCAATTTTGAAAAGGAAATTTATGGTGATTCGCTTACGATTCACATTTACCAGCTAATTCGGCATGATTCCAGATTTACTGATTTGGAATCACTCAAATCTGCATTATACCGGGATAAAATAAAATCGGAAGAAATCCTGAATGCCATCCTGCCAAACAATTAAAGAAATGCCGGACACTGTCAAAAAATTATGGGAACCCGGAAATGATTTTAAGCTTGAGAGCAACTTGCACCATTACATGCAATGGTTAAAAGAAATTCATAATCTGAATTTCAATAGCTATCACGAGCTTTGGCAATGGTCGGCATCATCTATTGATACGTTTTGGAAAACAATCTGGGAGTACTTTGAAATTCAATATTCAGGTAATGTTAACCAACCTGTTGTGGGTAGGGAAATGCCGCATTACGAATGGTTTCCGGGAACTCAGTTAAACTATGCCGAACATATTTTTCGTAAAGCATCAGATGATCGTCCAGCCATTATTGCAGTAAACGAAAATCAGACCACACGCATTATTGATTGGGGCATTCTCTCTGATTCGGTTTCATCAATCCAACAGTATTTGAAGGAATGTGGTGTAAAACCCGGTGATCGCATTGCCGCTTACTTACCCTGTATTCCTGAAGCAACCATTTCTTTTCTTGCAGTAAATTCCTTAGGCGCTGTATGGTCAAGTTGTTCACCTGATTTTGGTACGCAATCCGTTATCGACCGGTTTGCCCAAATTGAACCTAAAGTTTTAATTGCTGTCGACCAGTACACTTATAATGGGAAATCCTTTGACCGGACTGAAACCCTGATTGAACTTCAAAAATCGTTACCTTCAGTAAAAAAGTTAATTCTAATTTCAGAACGTGAACCCGATCCGCAATTAACAAATTATAGTAAGTGGAGTGATTTACTCAAAATAGAACCAAAGCCTGTTTTTTTTGAGCGTGTGCCATTCAGTCACCCAATTTGGATTTTATACTCATCTGGAACCACCGGACTTCCCAAAGCAATTACCCATAGCCAAGGTGGTATTCTGTTAGAACAATTAAAATACCTCACCTTTCATAACAACATTAAGAAAGGTGAACGTTGTTTCTGGTATACCACAACCGGATGGATGATGTGGAATTATATTCAAGGTGCACTTCTTTGTAGTGGTGTACTTGTATTATATGATGGAAGTCCCTCCTATCCGGATCTGAATATTCTTTGGAAATTAATTCAAGATACAAAGATCAATCATTTCGGAACCAGTGCTTCATTTATTATGTCGTGCCTGAAAAATCAGGTGAATCCAAATCAATTCGATTTAAGTTCATTGCTCTCGATTGGATCAACAGGAAGCACCTTGCCCGAAGAAGGATTCGAATGGATTTATTCCAATGTAAAATCTGATTTATGGCTTGCTTCCATAAGTGGCGGCACTGATGTTTGCAGCGCATTTGTCGGTGG
>JALOMY010000175.1 GCA_025455225.1 Cyclobacteriaceae bacterium
ATGGAGAAGTTTGGTGAAAAACTGGGAATGCAGATGGCTCCGATTTGTCCTGAAGTATTTACTTCGTTAGTCGAACAAGAGGGTGATGCTTCACCAGCAGATGTTGAACTTACCGGGCAAGTACGAACCGTAGAAGTAGGTGAATTTGTTTACCTCGTGGTTAAAGAATCATCGGGAAAAGAACATCGGTTATTATGGATGGAATACTTCCCCGGCTCGGATGACTACCAGGATAACCCTAAAAAATTTACCGGAAAGCAGGTTTCATTAACGTATAAGTTGGTAGAAAGTTACTCGCCTAAAGCCAAGGTGTATTACGACACAAAAGTGATTACCGGCATTCAGGTTATGAATTAATCATTCGGATCGTTGGCTGACCGGTAAGATTCGGCAACCTCCGTCTGATTGGATTTGGATTTCGAATTGGCAACAGAAGCCTGTTCGTATTCCCATTGTTGCCAGTAACGGGTTAACGTCCTTAAATCATGTTCAATGCAGGGATAAAATTTATCCTGATAAGGAATGTTGGGTAGCTTTCCTTTAGCCAGACTTGCATGATCAAGGCCACCTGTCCATTCAAAGTGCCCCGGATCATACAACGATCTCCACCGGCCTCCCCATCGTAATCCCAGTTGTTCGCCCTGAACCCCGATTTTGTACCAGAGCTTTTTATTATGCCATTGTGGAACCCCGTCAATAAGAGGTACTACATCAACAGCAAGACCGTATTGGTGTTTTGATTTACCGGCACCACTACGGGTGTACTTTCGGCCCATACTCTTATACTCCGATTGTTTGGCGTGAGTTCGGTACGTCTCAACAACAGCCAGCTCAATTCCTCTCGCTTTGCATCTGCGTATTAACTCATTAACCCGGTCGCGAAAATAGGGATGAAGTGCGCTCAGGTCGTTGATCATGGGTAAACTTCCGCGATCTTTTCCAAACGTATAATTCGCCACGGTCGACCATTGAATCCACCCATTAACCGTATCTTCCATGATCTTACGGTACTCATCATTTCTTAGTTCCATTAAAACGAGTTCAGCTCGCTTTAATGAATCCTCGTAAGCCATTTGTCGTTCGCGTTGTTCACGCTCAATACGGTTTAGTATCTCCACTTCCGCACGGCAATCGTACGGTGCAAACAAGGCATTCTGACTGTAAACGAATGTGGAAAGGGTAAGGTAAAAAAGTGAGACCAGGGTCGGTTTCATAAAAAATATCCAACTATAAGCCAGTATGCTGCAAAACTACTATTTCTTTTTGATTTAGTCAGGGAAATGAATGATTCCTGTTGCTAATGCGGATGATGGATAAAATAAAGAAACTCCTGTCCCGAAGTTTCTTTATTTTCTTGAATTTGAAATGTTCAGGAGTCTTGTTCCTTATTCATTTCAGCCATCATCTGCTCATAGCGTTCTTTTACCGAAGGATCTTCAGAAATTGCTTTCTTAACTTTATTGTACGTTGTTCCTCCAACGTATTCGGTTGCCATAGTCTTAAAAGTTTCCTGGATTTTAGCCGTTTGTTCATCTTTAAACTGAATAATAGATTTGATGGCGGCTATTTCTTCCGGTGTTGCCTTCGCTTCAGCTAGTTTAGCATCATCAGAAATGATTTTTGATAATTCATTGTACCGGGCGGCAGTTACGGCCTCATTGTTTTTAACCATTTCAGAAATGGATTCCATTAAAGTGGATTTCATATCATTAATGGAATCCATCAAGACTGCATACTTCTTTATTTCTTCATCAGAAACGGTTTCCTGCGCCACCACGTGCTGAAGGGTGAATGCCAGGAGGAATGCGAGGTAATACTTCATCATCTTCATACTTCTTCGGTTTAGTTAAAAAATCAGATTACTACAAGCTGGCATTATACGGAGATTGATTTTACAGGACAAGCTTTTTTTTTCAAGGCCTGTATATGGGTGAAAAGTGGGTAACCAGTTTATGCAATCGATTGAATAATTTCCATTTCAGGTTTTCAATCTTTATTTTTGGGCCAAGTTTATAATCAACACATGATACAAGACCTGATCGCTCAAAGCACTTATTCTATAAAACATGCAGAAGCCCTTGAATGGGTTAAAAATATAGCTGAGTTATGTAAGCCTGATCATATCCGGTGGTGCAACGGTTCAGCTGAAGAATACCAGGAATTGTGCGACATGCTGGTGGCAAAGGGTACGTTTATCCGGTTGAATCCTGAAAAAAGACCAAACAGTTTTGCTTGTTTTTCAGATCCCAGCGATGTGGCCCGAGTTGAAGACCGTACGTATATCTGTAGCCGTAAAAAGGAGAATGCGGGCCCGACCAATAACTGGGTGGATCCCAAGGTGATGAAGCAAACCCTTCAATCTTTACTGGATGGAAGCATGAAGGGTCGAACCATGTATGTAATTCCTTTTAGCATGGGCCCAATTGGTTCGGAAATCTCGCAGATCGGTGTTGAAATTACGGACTCAGAATACGTTGTGGTAAACATGCATCTGATGACCCGCGTAAGTTCTAAAGTAATGGATTTGCTGGGAACAGACGGAGAGTATGTAAAATGCCTGCATTCGGTTGGAGCACCACTTGAACCCGGACAACAAGACGCCAAATGGCCGACCAATCCGACTACAAAATACATTGTTCATTTTCCCGAAGAACGATCGATCATATCGTATGGATCTGGCTATGGCGGTAATGCGCTATTAGGCAAAAAATGTTTTGCCTTGCGAATTGCTTCGGTTATGGCCAACGAAGAAAATTGGCTGGCCGAACATATGTTGCTGGTCGGTGTACAGAGCCCGGATGGAAAAAAGGATTATGTAGCAGCAGCGTTTCCAAGTGCTTGCGGTAAAACCAATTTTGCCATGCTGATTCCTCCCAAGGAGTTTGAAGGATGGAAAGTAACCACGGTAGGCGATGATATTGCCTGGATCAAGGAAGGCGAAGATGGAAAATTATATGCCATCAACCCTGAAGCCGGCTATTTTGGTGTAGCACCCGGTACAAATCAGAAAACAAATCCCAACGCCATTGCCACCATTTCCCGGAATACCATTTTCACTAATGTGGCTATAACCGAAGATGGCGATGTTTGGTGGGAAGGTTTAACCAAGGAACCCCCGAAAAACCTGATTGATTGGCGCGGACAGAAGTGGGATCCTTCCTCAGGCAAACCTGCCGCTCATCCAAACAGCCGGTTTACGGTGTCGGCAAGTCAAAATCCATGCATTGATCCTGACTGGGAGAATCCCAAAGGAGTTCCGGTGACTGCGTTTGTATTTGGAGGAAGACGAAGCACAACCATTCCTTTGGTTTATCAATCCGCTAACTGGGCATTCGGGGTGTACCTGGCGGCAACCATGGGATCGGAGACAACGGCTGCTGCTTTTGGAGAGGTGGGCAAAGTAAGACGCGATCCGTTCGCCATGCTGCCGTTCTGTGGGTATCACATCAGCGATTATTTTAATCACTGGCTTCAGTTCGGAAGAGGCCTGTCGGCACCTCCCAGGATTTATGGTGTTAATTGGTTCCGCAAGGACAACAACGGCAATTTCATTTGGCCTGGTTTCGGAGATAATATGCGGGTGTTAAAGTGGATCGTTTTAAAAAGCCGCGGAGAAATCAATGCTGTGGAAAGCCCGATTGGCTGGATGCCGACTTATGAAGATATGGACTGGAACGGACTGGACTTCACCAAGGAACAGTTTGATAGTATTATGTCCATTGATCGTGAAGAGTGGAAAGCCGAATTGCTTGATCATGCTGAATTGTTTGAGCGTATGTACGATAAACTGCCTAAGGAATTCATCTTCATGCGCGAATTGCTTTTATCAAACCTGTGGCGCTCTCCTGAGAAATGGAAGCTTGCACCTGAGCGGTTTTAATCCGGATTTACTATTTGATAGCCCCGTTAGTCAGGGGCTTTTTTTATGACGTCTTTTCTATAAAAAGTGATTTGTATAAGTGAATTAATAGGTATACTTTGAAATCCATAAGCAGTTGAAAAGCTGATTGTTAATGAACCTGAACCAACGCATTCAATTAATCCGAACAGGATTTTCTTCTACCTTTTGGATTGCCAATACGTTAGAACTTTTTGAACGGCTTGCCTACTATGGCTCAAAAGCCATCCTTACCGTTTACCTCGCGAACAAGGTAGGTTTAAATGAAGAGGCAGGGTTTCTTGCAGGAATTTTCAATCTGGTTCTCTATTCACTTCCCATTGTCGCTGGAGTGTTCGTGGATAAATACGGTTTCCGGAAAACATTAACGGCTTGCTTTATTTTCTTCTGCATCGGCTATTTCTTAATTGGAATGGCGGGTTTGGAATTCGGGCAGGATGTAGTCAATCTGTTCGGAAAGAGAAACTATGTTCTTGCAGTATTATTACTCACAGCAATAGGAGGGTCGTTGATCAAGCCTTGTATCGTAGGTACGGTGACTAAAACATCTTCTCCCGATTCAAGAGCCCTTGGCTTTTCCATTTACTATACGCTGGTAAACCTGGGCGGTGCTATTGGTCCGATGATTGCCTTGCAAGTACGCGAAGAATGGGGAATTGAATATGTGCTGATCATGTCTTCCATTACTTCCTTACTGTTAATCGTTGGCACCTTATTATTTTTCAAGGAACCCGATACGCAGGCCGTAAACGAAGAGGTCCGTACTTTCCGGAAGGTATTCAGCGATATGATTCTGGTATTCGGAAATCTCAAGTTCATGACGTTTCTTTTGATTTTCTCCGGTTTCTGGATGATGTTCTGGCAGATATTTTATTCTTTTCCATTTTACATTACGGATATATTAAAGTTTGAGCGCTTTGAATTACTGGAGACGGTCGATGCCTGGTGTATCATTATATTAACTGTTCCGGTAACGGCATTGGTAAGCAAGTGGAAGCCCATTACCGCTATGACTCTCGGTTTTATAATTTCCAGTTTGTCATGGGTAATTATCGGTTTCTGGCAATCAATTGCTGCCTCAATTATTGGTATCGCTTTCTTTGCTTTAGGAGAAGCAACTCAGGCTCCCCGATTTTATGAATACGTAAGTTCGTTGGCTCCAAAAAATCAAGTAGGCACGTTTATGG
This sequence comes from Cyclobacteriaceae bacterium, assembly GCA_025455225.1. GTDB lineage: Bacteria > Bacteroidota > Bacteroidia > Cytophagales > Cyclobacteriaceae > UBA2336. The sequence continues at coordinate 5,086 of JALOMY010000175.1, forward strand.
GATTCTCGTTTTTACCGGTGGCCATTGGCTCGTTTACAGCTGGAATTATTGCTGACTGGTTGAGGATTTCTTACTTGAACACCAATCCTTCCATGATGTGGTATTCCTTGGCGGGAATCGGATTGGTTTCCACGTTGCTGATGATTATTTATAACCTGATAGTTTCTAAAAGTTCAACCTAAATCAATAAAAAAATCAAACCGATGGCAGAAAATAAAGTCTTTAAGCCTTACATCGCACCAGAACAAAACATTGCTGAGTTTACGGTTAAGTCCGTTGTTTTTGGCGCACTCTTCGGAATCATTTTTGGCTCGTCTACGGTGTATCTCGCGCTTAAAGCCGGTCTCACCGTATCCGCTTCCATTCCGATTGCGGTAATCGCCATAACCCTGGGCAGAAAGTTTTTAAAGACAACCATACTCGAGAATAATATCATTCAAACGACTGGTTCGGCCGGTGAATCCATTGCAGCCGGTGTTGTGTTTACCTTGCCAGGATTTTTGTTTTTATCTCCCGATGAAAATGGAGTTAGTGTTGGTGAATCTTACTTTAACTATCTCACCATTCTCATTCTTGCTGCATTCGGGGGTATGCTTGGTACATTGATGATGATTCCATTGAGAAGATCATTAATTGTTAAAGAGCATGGCACATTGCCTTATCCGGAAGGCACTGCTTGCGGTTCTGTATTGCAGGCAGGAGAAAAGGGAGGAGTTTTTGCTCAAACGGCTTTCATGGGTATGGGCGTTGCCCTCGTTTATGCCTTGCTTCAGAAAGTATTTCATGTTATTGCAGAAACTCCATCGTTCGTTACCAGCCAGTTAAATAAATTTTGGCCTTCAGCGGCAACCCGGGGAGAAATCACTCCTGAGTACCTGGGTGTAGGCTATATTATCGGTCCGAAAATCGCAGGTGTGCTGGTGGCAGGTTCCGTCTTAGCTTGGTGGGGATTAATTCCCTTGTTAACCACCCTGGTTCCGGCTGAAACCATTGCTCTTCAATTAGTTAAACTCGGTTACTTGGTGGATATTACCAAACCGGGTGGCCCGGGTGGATGGGATCCTGCAAGCCAGACTTTTACAAGTTATGCAGATGCTATTTATCGGGCCTATATACGTCAGATTGGTGCGGGTGCGGTAGCAGCGGGCGGTTTTATTACGCTCATGAAAACAATTCCTACCATAGTCAGTTCATTTCGTGAAAGCATTGGTTCACTTAAGGAAAAAGGTGAATCTGGAATTTTAAGAACGGAGCGCGATCTGTCATTTAAAGTGGTTATAATCGGTAGCCTGGTGTTGATTGCTGTTCTA
>JALOMY010000176.1 GCA_025455225.1 Cyclobacteriaceae bacterium
CCGCTTCATCAATCTGAGCATTAATCGAAAGTACATGATGTTGTACTTCCTGGGCAGAAACAATCCCTGAGTGGAACATTAGTAAAATGAAGAATACAATGCCTCGTTGATTGAACAAGCACAAAACTAACGGTAAGGATATTCTCTTCATTGTGAGTGACTGATTTCTATACTGACCGGTTCATGTTCAGTTTAACTAACAATCCGATTTCTCTTTTGCATTCCATCATCACGAATTGCAGTTTATTCATCAATCGGTCTATCTGCCACCAAACCACCGGTTTTTCTTGCTTTTAAACGAGGTCGTGGTCGTATGGCCTTGCCCATTATTTTTTGATTCGACCCTGGTTACGGACTTGTTATTCGGATTTGAATTACGGGAAGGTCGCTGCGGTTTTGTTTGTTTCAGCACAGTATGATTTTGCAACGGATACTTATGGTCATCACGAACCGGAATGGATTTACCAATCAATTTTTGAATATCACGTAAATAGGCTTTTTCTTCGGCATCACAGAACGCAATGGCAGTGCCGCTGGCCCCTGCCCTTCCTGTACGTCCGATACGATGCACATACGATTCCGGAACATTGGGCAATTCAAAATTAACGACATGGGTGAGGTCATCGATATCAATGCCGCGGGCAGCAATATCGGTGGCTACCAGAACCCGGGTAACTTTTGACCGGAAATTATTCAATGCGTTCTGCCGCGCATTCTGCGATTTATTACCATGAATGGCCTGTGCATTCACTCCGGCCCTTATCAATTCCTTAGCCACTTTATCTGCACCATGCTTGGTGCGCGTAAATACCAATGCACGTTCAATAGAGCTTTCTTTCAACACCTGGAGCAATAAGTGTCTTTTATTGGGTTTATCCACAAAATAGACTTCCTGGTTGATCATTTCCACTGTGGTGGAGGGTGGTGTAACTTCGACTTTAACCGGATTGGTCAGTATCGAATTCGCGAGGTTCACAATTTCAGGTGGCATGGTGGCCGAGAAGAAAAGAGATTGTCGCCTTCTTGGCAGATGTGCAAGTACACGTTTTACATCATGAATGAAACCCATGTCGAGCATGCGGTCGGCCTCATCAAGAACAAAAAAGTTAAGGTCATTTAAATGAACATGTTTCTGGTTCATCAAATCCAGAAGCCGGCCGGGAGTTGCAATAAGAACATCCACACCCGACCGCAAAGCCATAACCTGTGCGTGCTGATTAACGCCACCAAAAATGACGCTGTATTTCAATGGTGTATTCACACCATAACTTTTAAAACTCTCACCGATCTGGATTGCCAGTTCCCGTGTAGGTGTTAATACCAGGCAACGAATAACCCGCTTTCCCGGTGAAATATTCTTATCCTGCGTAAGTAATTGAATGACGGGGATGGCAAAAGCAGCTGTTTTTCCGGTGCCCGTTTGTGCTACACCCAGTAAATCTCTTCGTTCCAATACGAGGGGAATTGCCTGTAACTGAATCGGTGTTGGTTTAGAATAACCCTCTGATTTTAAAGCCTTGAGGACAGGCTCAATTAATTTCAAATGTTCAAACAACATGAATAATGTATAATAAAATAAGGCTGGAAAGACGTTGTATGTTCTGAATCAGCGATTGCTTATGTACTCCACCGGCTTACAACTTGCCGTAAATAATGGGTGAGTAATGCACAAAGATACTCATAATTTACCGGAGTTCTCATTATTATTTTATCAGCATACCATACGGATTAAGTATGGAGGTTCATTGAGAAGCAAGTGTAAATCGTTCTCCCAGTTGAAGCACCTTATAAGGTTGATGAAGATTTTCAGCTGCAGCGATGAATTCCCCTGGATCAGCCGTATTAAACGTAAACAAATCGTAGTGATGCGGGATCACCAGCCGGGCTTCAATCAACTTTCCAAGCCGGGCTGCCTCCTCTGCATTTAAATTTCCGGCTACCCTTCTTGATGGAATGTTTCCATTGATAGGAAGAAAAGCAATATCAATATTAAACGGTTGAAGAATCTCAACCATATTCTCATACCATAACGTATCACCACTGTGATAAAGGGTTAACATACCAAACTGTACTACATAACCCATGTAAAGACAATTACCCAGTTCATCGCGCTCAAGATCGTTATGCGCTGCGGGTACGCCATGAAAGGTGATGCCATGTATTGTCTTATGTTTACCGTCATTCAAACCGATCGGCCAGTCGGACTTGCAATGCAGCCTTTCTGTAACAAAAGAACGGTTCGCTTCCGGGATAATAAAAGTTACGTCCGGATTATTATTAAGTATCGGAATGAGTGTTTCGGCATCAAGATGGTCGGTATGATTATGACTTGAAGTAACGATATCTATTGCATTCAATAATTCCGGTTGTATGACCCGTTCACTCATCCGGATGTGGGGCTTATCCGTAGCAGCATATTTTTTAGTCAGTGAATCCGATAGGTAGGGATCAAACAATACCAAACGTTTGTTCCACTGAACCAGGAATCCGCTTTGCCCCAGCCACCAGATATCCAAAGCATCTTCCCTGCCTCTTCGCCTGGCCTCCGCAATTTCACTTGCCAATGCTTCATCCTGCTTTATTGGCTTAATCAAATTCATAATCCTAATGAAGCACGAACCTGCTTTGCACCCTTCACCATATTAATCAGCTTTTGTCGCGAGGCCCAGCGTGCAGTCTGACTTAAACCGCAATCGGGTGCTACAGCCATTTTTTCAGCGGGAACAAATCCGAGGCATTTTTCAATTCGTTGCACTACATCTTCTACGGTTTCGATGTAATAGTTTTTAACATCGATAATGCCTACGGCCACATCCATCTTATCCGCAAAGTGTGCGAGCAATTCTACTTCAGCAAACTCACGGTTGGCCATCTCCACATGCACTTCATCCACGGTAAGTTCAAGAAAATCCGGAAGCATGGGTTTCAGGCTGCGATATCCCACCGGCCTTCCTTTGTAATTACCGAAACACAAATGTGTCGACAGCCTGCATTTACCTGCAATGCCGCTTACCGTTCGATTGAAGATATCAACAAACCGTTTCGTATCCTCTTTATAGGCATAACAGCTCATGGAAGGTTCATCCACGGTGATCTCAGTGCAACCTGCTTCGACCAAATCTTCCAATTCCTTCTTCACCATCGGCAATAAGGCTTCGGTAATTGCATACCGGTCTTTGTATCGATCGTTAGGGAGTAATCTTCCACTCAACGTGTAAGGACCCGGAACACTGGCTTTCAACGCAGGACCTTTCGGTGCCAATCGTTTCAGCCGGTTAAATTCAGCTACAACGCCTAATCCCTTCGGAGCAGTAAGTACATCAACAATGGAGTGTTTGCCACGCTGATCATGTGCAGAAGGACCGAACCTTCGCAGTTCATCTTTATTTTCCTTTATGCCGTTAATGTATCCGTAAAAGGAAAGATTAAAATCCAGTCGGGTTTGTTCTCCATCGGTAATCACATCCAGGCCTGCCACCATCTGATCATGAATGGCTGCGATGACAGCATCTTCAATTAACTCTTCCCGATCGGCATTACCGAATTGATCCAGGTGCTGCGCTGAAAATTCAAGCCATCCCGGAAACGGATAGCTTCCGATTACGGTAGTTCGGATAGGAATTGGTTGCATATTACTTTTTTGTTTCGCCTACATGTTGATAGAGTTTTGCCAGCCGGTGCGCGTGCTCATCATACGCCTGCTCGAACAGTTGCATCGCCCTATCCTTTCCAACTAAACTCGGTGCAGTTAATACAACAGGCGGTCTGCCTGCTTCGGTCAGTAACCGGGCTACCTCAGCTTTTATAGAGTTGATCAGCACAATGCCGCCTACGGATGAACCGGGGGATACCGGTGTTTCCAGCCAGGGTATGGTAATCATGGAGTCACCCACCGGGGCACCGGTATCCAAAACGAGATCTGAAAAATCGCTGAGTTTTTTTCCATCGTTTCGCTTGCTATCGCTCTTATCGGAATGAAGCTTTGTTAAAATGGAAACCACTTTCACTTTTTTGCGCTGAAACAGTTCAGCCATTTCAACCGGAACAATGTTTGTTCCGCTGGATGAAATGATCAGGGCTGAGTCATCTGAAGAGATATCAAAATTCCTGAGTATGCGCTCGGCAAGACCGCTTACATTCTCGAGGAACATGGCTTGCCGCTGGCCGTTGGCGCCCACCACCAGGTTATGAAAGGTTAACGACAACTCCACAATCGGATTAAATCCGGGAAACGATCCATAACGGGGCCACATTTCTTCCACCATGATGCGGCTGTGGCCGGATCCGAAAACATGAACCATGCGATCTTTCAGAATGGAAGAAGCAAACACGGAAGATGCCTGCTGTATAATTTCTTCCTGGGCTGCGATTGTATCGATCAGGCTTCGGCTCTTGGTAATGTACTCTCGAATGACATTCATAAAATAAAATCAATTCAATTTTGAATAAGCAAATGCAGCTGCACCCATCGCCCCTGCCAGGTCGGAGAACTGAGCGAATACAATGGGTGTAGGTGGTTGACCCGGGCACCATTCATATTCCTTCATAAAGGTACGAAGCGGCTCAAGCAATGAATCACCAGCTTTTGAAATTCCGCCACCTAAAATCACAACTTCAGGTGATAGTATGTTGATAAATGATGCAATGCTTACAGCCAGTCTTCGCACCGAAGTCAACCAAATTTCCCGTGCAAACGGATCCTCTTTTTTATAAGCATTCACCAGGTCGAGTGTGTTGCTGAATTTTCCGTTGGAACGATCGTGTAACGTAAGGTTGCCGAAAGCGTTTTCAAGACTTCCGGGCATGTTGGTCACATCTTTTTTTAGATCATCGGCATTGACGGTAGCATGACCCAAATGCCCGGCTTTCTGTGCAACACCCTGGTACAGTTTTCCATCAATCAGGATGCCTCCGCCTACTCCTGTTCCCAGGGTAAGCAGGATAGCATGTTTTCGGTTTTTAGCCATTCCGAATTGGGCTTCAGCCATCAATGCAGCATGTGCATCGTTCAATACATAAACACGTTCACCAACGGCCTCCGACCAGTTGAAATTCTCCAGTCCGGGTAAACGGCCCGGCATAAATTCAATGCAGTTGTTTTTTTCATCGGCCAGACCCGGAGCAGAAAGACCAATAGCACCGACCTGTCCCGGGAATGATTGTTTTAATGTTTTAACCATTCGCACGACTTCTCCCTTCCAGTGACGGTCATTAGCTTCATCGGTATCCTCACGTAACTCACTTAGGATTTCACCTCTTCTGTTAACCACTACAGTTTTAATGTGGGTACATCCGAGGTCAATGCCAATCGCTAATGCTTCCATTTTAATATTGTCCTTCACTAACTTCCCAACCGCCATCCACGGCAAGTACCTGGCCTGTTGTAAACCGCGATTGATCCGACATCAAATAGACGGCCGCACCATCAAGATCAGCAGGCTGACCAATCCGGCCTCCTTCAAGAGGCTGCTTGGTTTTAATAAACGATTGAATCTGTTCGTCATGAATCGCCCGCTGAGCCATGGGGGTTTCCACCAGGGCGGGTGCCAGCACATTGACGCGGATGTTATGCGATGCGTAGTACGATGCAATGGATTTTGAAAAACCAATGATGGCTGCTTTAGCCGAGGCATAAGCATGCGTTGCGAAATAACGCGGAGAAGGTGAATACCCTAAAACCGAACTCATGTTCAAAACAACACCTCCTGCATTTCTGCTGATGAAATTCTGAATCGCTGAACGGTTCGAGAGCATTAGCGAAGTGAGGTTTAGTTCAAGGGTTTTATTCCAGCCTTCGAGTGTAAGTTCATGGAGTGGACCGTCACCAAACTTTCGGCCGCTCCCTCCTGCCACGTGATACAATCCGTCAAATCCTCCGAATTTTTCCAGGCATAATTCAATAGCGCGCTTAGCCGTGTTTTCATCCGTTGCATCCCCGGCCAGGGCAACACCGGAAGCTCCGAGTTGTTGCTGCGCTTCAGCTACACTTTCCTGATTACGCCCCACCACAACCACGTGAGCACCTTCACGAACGAAGGCCAGCGAGGCAGAAAGTCCAAGGCCGGTAGTACCACCAATAACGACAAGCTTTTTATGCTGCAGCAGTTTCATGAGTCCAACGAAAGATAATGCATTTCTGCATAAGCCGGTAAACGATATCCTAAAACGGTTATCTTTCGATGTAGTCAGGTAACCTGATCCACAGGAATTAACACAACATGTATAATGAATACATTTTTAAAATGGGCTGGAGAAACGCATCAGGTTATATGTTCACAGTTTTTTATCCATGAAGAAAGGTCCTGACGATTTTCAATTTCCATTCGTACCCCTTATCGGGGCCAACGTGGCGACCCTACGGAAGATTGATTCT
>JALOMY010000177.1 GCA_025455225.1 Cyclobacteriaceae bacterium
GGGGTAACTGAACTGAATTACGAAGTGGACAAAACCTGAAAGATGACAATAACTCTTGTCCTTGTTGGTACGTCCCTTAGGCAATAAGGTTCGTCACCTTCATTTAGATTCTACCAGTACGGCATTTGGCTAAATCATAAACTGCACTTCGGAGCATGTTTATTGACTGGCCAACCAGTTGTTGATTTTTTCTTCGAGAAGTACCAACGGCAGGCTGCCGCTGTTGAGCACCTGATCATGAAATGCCGGAAGTGAAAATCGATCGCCCAATTGGGCTTCGGCTTTCTTTCGAAGCTCCATTATTTTCAGTTGGCCAATTTTATAAGCAGTAGCCTGCCCGGGTGTGGCCATGTATCGCTCAATGGATGCGATAACCGAAGCTTCAGATTCGGCTTCGTTCTCGAGGGAATATTGAATTGCCTGTTCGCGCGTCCAGCCCAGCGCGTGAATTCCCGTATCTACTACCAGGCGGATGGCGCGGTGCATCTCCATGCTCAGCATGCCGAAATACTGGTACGGATCTTCGTACAAACCCAACTCCTTACCCAGTGATTCAGCATATAATGCCCAGCCTTCCACAAATACAGCCATGCTTTCAGGATGTAAAAATTCAGGGAGGTTTTTATTTTCCTGTTGAAGCGATAATTGGTAATGATGCCCCGGCACCGCTTCATGAAGGAAGAGCGCTTCATCCTGATGCTTGTTGTAGTTCGTTACATCGGGTATCGGCACATAAAATGTTCCCGGACGTTTACCATCTTTGCTGCCCGGCACATACTCCGCACTAGCAGACGCTTCACGAAAAGCTTCTGTTCTTTGCACGTTAAATCCGGCAATCGGTTTTGAACTGAATACCTGGTTTAGCCTGGGCAACATCCGTTCATGAATGGCATTGAAATGATCAATAACCTGCTGAGGGTCCGTGTAGGGCATTTGATCCTTGCTGGTGCGGATATATTCAAAGAAAGCAGGCAGATCGCCACGGAATCCTACCTGCTCCTTAACCTTTTCCATTTCACCCCGTATGCGACTGACTTCACGCAAGCCCAGTTCGTGGATTTCCTCCGGAGACATGTTGGTGGTAGTCAGCAGCCGAAGCAGATAGCGATACGTTTCCTTACCGTGAGGTATGTCGATGATGCCGGATGTCTCCCGCCCTGCCGGCAGGTAGGTATTCAGAAGAAAATCCCTGAGCTCGGTGTATTTGGGTACCAGCCGATCTTTAATCAGCGAGGCAAACGCATTACGCAACCGTTGCTTTTCTCCATCGGAAAATGATTCCGGAAAATTTACTATTGGTGTATAAAAGAGATGCTGCTCAAGTGGTGCGGAGATAAACGGTTCAAGCTGGGGAATCATTTTGTGGATGAGTGCTTTGGGCAATACCACCTGTTGCTCCATACCCTGGCGCATGTTAACGATGCAGGTGTCTAGGAAAGGCAGATAGCCCTCTACGCGCTTTAGCCAGTTGTCATAATCCTCTACGGTTTGAAAGGGTTGTACACTGGCACCACTGGCCAGCTGGGCAAAATAGAGATGAAGGGATTGTATTTGAAGCAATGGTGTCAACTCCATATTCGGAAGATCGAACATGGGTGAAGCAATCACGACCAATGAATTGGTGAGGCCTTCGTATTTCAACTCACAATCCCATTTCATTACCCGTAAACTCATTAATTGCTCCGGAGTTACCTGGTCGGGTGAATAGTTTTCCAGCGCCTTCAGAAAATGCTGATATTCCCGGGCTGCGGATTGGATATAAGGTGTGGATACATAATTGGCAAACTGATCGTTGTATTCCTTAAAACCCGCTTTGGTTGCTTCAATCGGGTTGATTCGTTTTTTGAATTCATAAAATTCATGGAAGAGGCTATCGAGAGAATCACGTTGGGTGTATTGTTTTTCATTTTCAGTCTTACAGGAAAAAGTAATTGATGCTATCAGCAGGAAGAAGAATAATGGCCTCATAGATGAATTCAGGTTTGGCTTTCAAGATACGGATTATCGGGATTCTTGCCCTTGCTGATACCAGTTTGCAGCAGGCAGGTTCTTTACCAAAAAGGATTTGCGTAACAGGTGAAGTTTTGCTGGTGAATCTATACCACATGCCTCTACGTAACACAAACAAAAGCCGGAAACCGAATACTTTGTAAATTTCAACTCATAGAGTATTACTACTTATGAAAGATAAAAAAGTCGATGAGTACATTGAAAAGCAAAAACCTCCCCAAAAAGCGATTTGTATTAAACTGAGAAAGATTCTATTCAAAACATTCAAAGATTCTATTCAAAACATTCCCGGATGTTAAGGAAGAGATGAAGTGGGGTGTTCCTTCCTATGCGGGTGGTGCGTACTATTTTGTTGCACTTGCTACGCACGTTAATTTAGGATTTTCAATCAAAGGCTTATCCAGAGAAAAAATCGCTTTATTCCAAGGAAGTGGAAAAACGATGAGAGTCATTGAAATAAAATCCGAAAAAGATATCGATGAAAAGCAGATCGTCAGATTATTAAAATTAATCAATGCATCATGATGACTAATATCATTGACTCCCATGAAGAGAAGCAGGACCTTGATTATTGAATTACTGAATGAAATTATTTATGAAAGAAAGACTGCTTTACTGGACACCCCGCATCCTGGGCATCCTGGCAATTTTGTTCATCAGTATTTTTGCCCTTGACGCTTTTGAACCCGGTTTAACCCTTGGACAACAATTGGCCGGGTTTGCCATCCATTTGATACCTTCCTTTGTCCTGGTGGCTCTGCTTATTGTTGCCTGGCGATGGGAATTTATTGGAGGTATTGTATTCTTAATTATCGGCTTAGGCTTTACCCCGCTCATTTATCTGCACAATTACAACATGAACCATTCGGTGTGGATCAGTTTATCCATTGTTTTGCTGATCACCTTTCCTTTCATTGTTGTGGGCCTGCTTTTCTTACTTCACCACCGGCTTAAGAATAAAAACCTAACCCTTTCCTGAGAAGGTTCTGACTTTAGTTCGCGTCCCCCCGATTAACCGCTGGCGTATTTTACAGTTTACTGAGTCTTTCTTTTTTGTAATTCGGAATTCCTTAACCAACCGATGCTATGCGCGCATACTTAATTCTTCTTTTTCTTATATCGACAATCGTATTACCGGCCCAGAAAAAATCAGGCACACTGCCTTCCACCGTTTCTTTCGACCAGGCTTTTTACAGCGGCATTCAATGGCGTGAGTTGGGTCCGTTCCGCGGAGGTCGTTCAAGCACAGCAACCGGTGTTCCGCACCATCCCAATCTCTATTATTTCGGAACCGTAGGTGGCGGTGTCTGGAGAACCCGTGATGCCGGTCAGACCTGGGAAAATATCAGCGATCAATATTTTGGCGGAAGCATTGGAGCGGTAGCGGTCTCAGAAAGCGATCCCAACGTAATTTATGTGGGTGAAGGCGAACAAACGTTGCGCAATAACGTCAGCAGCGGTTGGGGCATGTGGAAATCCACCGATGCGGGCTCTACCTGGAAGCACATCGGCCTGAATGATTCACGACACATTGCACGAATCCGGATTCATCCCAAAAACCCGGACATCATATATGTTGCCGCCATGGGCAATCTATGGAAGCCCAACGAAATGCGGGGCATTTACCGAAGCACGGATGGTGGCACTACCTGGAAGAAAGTTTTATACATCAACGACACAGCCATGGCGGGCGACCTGGTGATGGATCCAAACAATCCACGCATACTCTATGCCGCCACCTGGAACATGAAACGCAACGGCTATAGGATGGACAGTGGCGGACCGGATTCCAAACTATGGAAAAGTACGGATGGCGGAGATACCTGGGAAAATCTTTCAGATAAACCGGGCATGCCCAAAGGCACGAATGGTATTATCGGGGTAACAGTCTCACCGGTCAACTCGAACCGGGTTTGGGCCATCATTGAAAACACAGAAGCCCCCGGTGTTTACCGATCGGATGATGCCGGAAAAACCTGGACACGATTGAACCAGGACCGGGCCTTGCTGCAGCGTGCCTGGTATTACTGCCGCATTTATGCTGATACACAAAATGAAGATAAAGTCTATGTATTGAATGTGAGTTACGGTGTTTCAAAGGATGGTGGAAAAACATTTGAATTGAAAGACGCACCGCACGGAGACCACCACGATCTGTGGATTGATCCCAACAACAACCAACGCATGATCATGGCCGATGATGGCGGTGCCCAGGTCTCGAATGATGGTGGAGCCAGTTGGACAACCTATCACAATCAGCCGACCGCACAATTCTATCGCGTTACAACGGATAATTCATTTCCGTACAACATCCTTGGAGCCCAGCAAGACAATACAAGTGTTCGTATACCACATCGCACTACCGGCAATTCCATCACGGAGCAAGACTGGATTGCCTTATCGATCGGTGAAAGCGCCCACCTCGCCCCCGACCCAACCAACCCCAACATTATTTACGGCAGCGATTATAAAGGCTACATGAGCATGCAAAACCTGGACAACGGCCAGGAGCGCAGCACCAACGTATGGCCCGATCTGCCGGCCGGCTCAGGTGCTGAAGTAATGAAGTATAGATTCAACTGGAATTACCCTCTGGTGTTCAGTCATCATGACCCTAAAAAACTTTACGCAGGTTCAAATTACCTTCATGCAACCACCAATGGCGGTCAGAGCTGGGAAACCATCAGCCCTGATTTAACCCGGGGCGATCCTGAAACAATACGCTCCAGCGGTGGCCCAATCACCCAGGATAATACCGGAGCTGAATATTATGCTAACATTTTTGTGATTTCGGAATCGCCCTACACTAAGGATGAAATATGGACAGGCTCAGATGATGGGCTGCTTCACGTTACTACCGATGGAGACAAGAACTGGAAAAACGTTACACCACCTTCCTCCATGTGCCCTAAGCTCAACATGTGGAACAGTATTGATGTTAACCCGTTTGTTAAAGGTGGTGCATATGCCGTTGCGACTTCGTATAAATTCGGAGATTACACCCCCTACATCTATAAGACCAACGATTATGGTAAAACCTGGTCACTGATTACCAACGGTATTCCGAAGGAAGAATTTGTACGGGTGGTTCGGGCTGATCCGAAGCGGCAAGGGTTGTTATATGCCGGCACGGAAAAAGGCATGTGGATCTCGTTTGATGACGGAGCCAGCTGGAGCAAATTTCAATTGAACTTACCGCCTGTGCCGATTGCCGACCTTGTCGTGAAAAATGACAACCTGATAGCGGCCACGCACGGAAGAAGCTTCTGGATGATTGATGACCTCACCCCGCTCCATCAGTTAACCAAAGAATCAGTTTCCGGTGATGTCGTACTTTTTAAACCCATGCCTACCTACCGGATGCCGGGCGGTGGTGGATGGGGTGAGCCCAACCGAAAGCTTGAAGGTCAGAACCATCCGGGTGGTGTAATCACGCATTTTTACGTTAAAAAGTTAGATGAAAAATCCATCATCAAACTGGAATACCTTGAAATGGATGGCGACTTGATCCGTTCGTTCACCAACCAGTCGAAAGAACGAAACAGTCAATTGCCGGTGGTGCCGGGCGGCAACCGGTTTGTGTGGGACATGCGCTACCCCGGCTATAAAACCTTCCCGGGTATGGTATACTATGGTTCACCCAATCGCGGTCCGAAAGCTGTGCCCGGAAAATATAAAGTACGGTTAACAGTAAATGAACAGGTGGTAGAACAGGAGTTTGAGATTCTGAAAGATCCGCGAATTAAAACCACACCCGAAGAATTCCAGGCGCAATTTGATTTCCTGGTGAAAGTTCGCGATAAAGTAAGCGAAGCCAATCAAGCAGTGATTGACATACGGAAATTAAAAGACGACCTCGCTGTATTAAAAAATAAGATCGGAAACGATCCTCAATACAAGGAGCTAAATGAGTCCATCAGGCAATTCGAGAATGAACTTACAAAGCATGAGAATGCCATTCATGAAACCCGGAACAAAAGTGTTCAGGATCCACTTAATTACGGAATAAAAATCAACAACCGGCTGGCTCACCTCATGGTTGAGCAGGCCCAGGGTGATTTTCCGCCCACGCAACAGGGTGAAGAGGTTCGGAAGCAGTTAACCAAACTGATCGATGAAGAACTCACACGACTTAACAGCACAATCGACCAGCATGCAGAACGGATCAACACATTGGCAAAAGAAAAAGGGATTGACGTACTTACTGTGAAAAAGGAATCTCCGGTCAATTAATAACGAATAATCCAAAAGCAAATACCATGAAAATCAATCGTCATAAAGCGTTGAAAACCCTGGCAGCCGGCTCGGCAAGTTTGTTTGCCTTACCGGAAATCAGCAAGGCGATGAGCTTACTCCCTTCACCTCTTAATGATCGCATCAATCACTCGGTTTGTCAATGGTGTTACAGTTCCATTCCGCTGGAAGAATTTGCCAAAGCCGCCAAAGAGATTGGTTTGAAATCCATTGAACTTCTTGGTCCGAATCAATGGACTATCATACAAAAACACGGTCTCACCTGCGCCATGGCTTATGCCAGTGACCTGGGATTAACCAAAGGATTCAACGATCCTTCCCTCCACGAAAAATTGCTCAGCGATTATTCCACTAACATTCCCAAAGCAGCCGATGCCGGTTTAAAAAATGTGATTTGCTTCAGTGGAAATGCCAATGGATTAAATTCCGAACAAGGTCTTGAAAATTGCGCCCGAGGACTTGAGCCGGTTTTAAAAGTAGCCCAGAAGTACAACATCACCGTACAGATGGAATTGCTTAACAGTAAGGTTGATCATAAAGATTATCAGTGCGACCATACCGCCTGGGGTGTTAAACTATGCGAGAAGCTTGGTTCTCCAAACTTTAAGTTGCTGTATGATATTTACCATATGCAAATCATGGAAGGTGATGTAATCGCAACCATCCGGAAATACAAGCAATACATCGGGCATTACCATACAGGAGGCGTTCCGGGAAGAAACGAAATTGACGAAACCCAGGAATTAAATTACCCGGCCATTATGAGGGCTATTGTTGAAACCGGGTTTACCGGATTTGTCGCGCAGGAGTTTATTCCCAAGCGTCCGGATAAACTGGCTTCCCTGAAGCAGGGCGTTACCATCTGTGATGTATAAAAAAAATCTCCTCAGCGGTTTAACAACTGCCGAGGAGATTATATTTCGTTTAATCCGTTTACTTAAGCTTACGCGATTCGTCCATGGCTTTTTTCTGCTTTTCAAGAACAGCCTGATCGCCTACCAGCACCATGGTCATGTCTTCATACTTCAAATGGTCTTTGGTAATCTGCATTACCTTTTCAGGCGTAACTGCGTAAATGTTCTTTACCCGGTTGGTCAGGTAATCATCGCTGAGTCCATGCAGGTCCAGGAAGTTTAACTGGCCGATAATTCCGCCCGGGGTTGAATTTTGCAATACAAATATTCCGGCTTCATATTTCTGAATTCCTTCCAATTCTTCTTTTGACGGAGGTTCCGTTTGTAAACGCTTGATTTCTTTGGCAATCTCCTGGAGCGAAGCACCCGTATGTTCCGTAGTTACGTCTGCTTCTTCAAACCAGACGGCTACACCCTTCCTGCTCTGGATGGTACTGAAAGGTGAATAGGTATAGCCCTTATCTTCACGAATGTTGCTGGTGATGCGCGAACCGAATGAACCTCCCAGCAAGGAATTGGTAACCGATAAAGCTACATAATCCGGATCGTTGGGTGTGAGCACCGGTAACCCTACCATGATGGTGGTTTGCGGTGCATCCTTTCTGTCAAGAGTTGCAATCTGGTTGGTACGCATCGGCTGAGCCGGTGGAAAACTTACTTCCGGACCGGGTTTCCAGCTTGCAAATGCTTTTTCGATAGAGGCGCTTACTTTCGATTCATCAAACTTTCCGGCTACATACAAGACCGATCGTTTGGCTCCAAAATTTTTAGCGTAGAAATCCTTCACCATATCGAGGGTATAACTGCTGAGCATTTCATCCGTAGGATAATACCTTCCGTACGGATGGTTCGGATAAATGATCTCAAAGAATTTTTCAGTAGCCAACGCCTGGGGTTGCGTTTTTTGTACGGAAAGATCCCGCTTCATATCATTTTTCAGTCGTTCAAGTTCAGAAGCGGGGAAAGCAGGATTCATCACCAGATCGCTCATGATGGTGATCAAATCTCCGGCAAACTCGGTAAGCACTGAACCGTTAATGGTGGTTTGATCCATCCCGACAAATACATTCAACTCCCCTCCCATGGAAGCCACTTTGCGTGACATCGTTTTAAAATCCATGGAGGTTGTTCCTTCCTTCATCAACTTACCCGTTAGATCAGCAAGCCATACCTGGTTCGCTTCTTCATGGATATTGCCGGTTTTTATAATCAGGCTGATGGTCACTTTCGGTACAACACCGTAGGGTACCAGTGTTGCTTTCATTCCGTTCGCAAGTGTCTGGGTCTTTTTAGCCGGAAGTGCAAAATCTTTAGGCGTTCCGCCAGAAGGTGGCGTTTGCTTCTGCGACCAGGAAGCGGTACTGATGGAGA
>JALOMY010000178.1 GCA_025455225.1 Cyclobacteriaceae bacterium
AAATTCAGCAAAAAGTGTTTTACCTGATAAATTACCATCACCATCTACATTGAATTTCCAGATTTTGCGCTGCACACTTTCATTAACATACAAGATGGATTCATCCGGACTCAGTTCAATACCATTGGTTGTTCCCAGGCTGTCGGCCAGCAAAATGGTTTGGCCATCAGGTTCGATACGCCAAAGCTTGCCTGTGCCTTTTTTCCAGTTTGGATCGGATGCAAATACCTGGTCGTGTTTGTTGATGCACAAATCGTTGGGCTGATTGAAGGCATCAGAATGGGCCAAAACGGAAACTTCCTTAGTTTCCATATTTACTTTTAAAATGTTGTGACCTTTCCAGTCGGCCAGCAACATAAATCCATCAGAATTAAATTGAATGGCATTGGCCACGCTGCTGTCAGGCAGGTTAACAAACAAAGAGGAATTCCCATTTTCATCAATCATGCCAATGGTTCCATTTCGTTGGAAGTTTACCACATACAGAATACCATCCCTGTAATTGGGTCCTTCGATGTCCGATGTAAAAATCTGCTCAGGTGTATAATCAGTTGGTACGAACAAATCAGGCTTGGCCTGACATGCCGCTAACACAACAATGAAAAGGACTTTACATTTCATGCTCTTCCAAAGCGATGGCCTTTAATTGCATAAAACAACAGGAAGAGATAACAAGGTAAAACACAGATATAGAATGCAGTTTGGAAATTCATGGATTGCACCAGTAATCCGTATACCTGGGGAATTATAGCTCCTCCGGCAATACCCATAATCAGCAAAGCAGAACCGATTTTGGTAAACTTGCCCAGCCCATCAATAGCCAAAGGGAAAATGGAAGGCCACATTAAAGAATTAGCCAGACCAGTTAGTGCAATAAATAAAATCGATATATATCCTGTTGTAAAGTAGGCAATGGTAATAAAGACGATTCCGGTAATGGCCGAGTATTTCAAGGCATCCTGCTGTTTGATGTATTTGGGAATTGTAATCACGCCAATAATATATCCTACAACCATTGACCACAATGTATAGGAAGTGAAATTCTTTGTTTCATCCAGGCTGATTCCAAATGCTTTTCCATAGGGTCCAATAACATCTCCGGCCATTACTTCAGCTCCTACATAAACGAAAATTGATAAAACACCCAATAAAAGATGGGGGAACTGCAATACCGAAGTCTTTAAACGATCGCTACCGCCTCCGCTTGTTTCTTCAACATCGGTATCAATCTCAGGAAGGGATGAAAACCAGATCATTACAGCAAGTAATACCAGAACAACTGCCATGATAATGTAAGGCATGATCACCCGTTGTGCGAGAGCCTGCAGCAGTTGTTCACGCACAGACGGATCGGTAGCATTGACAATCTCAGCTTCAATTTCGCTGGCACCTGCCAGAACAATGGCACTAAGAATCAGCGGGCTAAGTGCCCCCGCAACTTTATTACAAATTCCCATGATGCTGATTCGCTGTGCAGCTGATTCAATAGGGCCAATTACAGAGATGTAGGGGTTGGAAGCGGTTTGCAATAATGCCAGGCCCATTCCCTGAACAAATAAACCGGTAAGAAATAAGGAAAAATTACGTGAATAGGCAGCCGGAATAAACAATAAAGCACCTGCTGCCATGATTACCAGACCCAACGACATTCCTTTTTTAAACCCGGTCTTATTCAGAATAAAAGAAGAAGGTATGGCGAGGAAAAAGTACGCCATGTAAAAAGCAAATGTTACCAGCAGAGCCTGGGCATCACTGTGTAAATCACACGCAAGTTTGAGGAAAGGAATCAGTGTCCCGTTCAACCAGGTTACAAACCCGAAAATGAAAAATAAAATGCCAATGATCGCGATTGAGTAGTAGTACCGGTTGGGGGTTTGGTTCATAGCGTATAATTTTAGCACCCGATAATAAGCAAATAAACGCAAACACCATGAACACTTCTAAAAATCTGACGCTTCTTGTTCTGGCAGCCGGTATGGGGAGTCGGTACGGAGGCATCAAGCAAATTGACGGATTCGGGCCCAGTGGCGAAACCATAATGGATTACTCCCTTTACGATTCCATCCGTGCAGGCTTTACTAAAGTAGTGTTCATTGTTCGGGAAGAAATCCTGGATACCGTAAAAGAAATTTTTCTGCCGAAGTTGAAGGGCAAGATTGAAGTTGATTTCGTCATTCAATCCCTGGATACATTGGTTCCAAAAGAATTTCTCAATTCCGAGCGCACGAAACCCTGGGGCACGGCCCACGCCATGCTTTGCGCAAAAGATGTTATTCATGAACCCTTCGCTGTCATTAATGCAGATGATTTCTATGGGCAGGAAGCTTTCCAGGCGGTTGCGCATTTTTTCAAAGCAGAAACTCAGGGGCACCATGCACTGGTTGGCTATACCTTAAAGAACGTACTTTCCGATTATGGCAGTGTCTCCCGCGGTGTCGGGGAGGAAGATGCCAACGGCTACCTTACCTCGGTGGTTGAGCGTACGAATGTGTCCAAAGAGAATGGGAAAATTATTGCCAAAGAAAAAGATGGCAATATTGAGTTAAGCCCAGAGGCAAAAACCTCTATGAATTTCTGGGGATTTTATCCTTCCATCTTTCCTTATACCGAAGAATTATTTCACCAGTTCCTCAAAGAAAATTCTGGCAACATCAAAGCCGAATTTTTTATTCCGATTGTGGCCAACAACCTGGTCAAATCAGGTAAAGGAAAAATCAAGGTCATTTCAGGTGGAAGTACATGGTTCGGTGTAACCTATAAAGAAGATAAGGAAGAAGTATCCCGTAAAATCAAGGAGTTGGTGGCTAAAGGCGAGTACCCATCCCGGCTTTGGTAGTATTCCATGATTCCTGAAAGTATAAAAAAAGCCTACGGATTTGATGCTTCCTTTCAAATCCATCCTCTTGGGTCCGGACATATTCATAAGACCTACCTGGTAACCGGTTCATCGCAGCAATATGTTTTGCAGCGTATTAATCATTTTGTTTTTAAGCAGCCTGATGTAATTACGCAAAACATCAAACGGGCTGATGCCTTTCTGAAGCAACATCATCCGGAATATTTATTTCTCTCTATTGTTCAATCGAAAGATGGAAAAGACCTGGTCTATGATCCGGAAGGATGGCCCTGGCGATTATTTCCTTTTATTGAACGTACCCTTACGGTAGATGCCATTAGTACACCGGAAGAAGCCTATGAGGCAGCCCGAGGGTTTGCCCGACTAACCCGTAACCTGGATGGCTGCAACATGAATGAATTTGCACCCACTATCGAACGGTTTCACGATCTCGGCTGGAGGTATGAACAATTTGAATCAGCGCTCTCAACCGCCACCTCCGATCGGTTGAAGCAAGCTGAACATGCAATTAAGATCAGTAAAGAATTTTCTTTTCTAGCCGATGAATACAAGGCTTTAACATCTACCGGTAAACTGAAACTCCGGCTTACTCATAATGATACCAAAATCAATAATATTCTGTTCGACAGCCAGACGCGAAAGGCGGTTTGCGTGATTGATCTGGATACCCTGATGCCTGGCTATTTTATTTATGATCTGGGCGATATGATCCGGACTTTTGTGAGTCCGGTTTCCGAGGAAGAAAACGATTTATCACGCATTGAGGTTCGAAGAGAAGTTTATGAATCGTTGCTGCGGGGTTATATGATTGAAATGAACGATGTGCTCACCGAAGATGAAAAAAGTGCCGTTTCATTTTCCGGATTAATGATGACGTATATAATGGCATTGCGCTTTCTAACCGATTTTTTAAATGGCGATGTTTATTACATAACATCCTACGCGGGTCAGAATCTGAACCGGTCGCGCAATCAATTACGGTTGCTGGAATTACTTCGCGCCTTTCAAAAAAATGAAGCACAGTAAGAACTGTGCTTCATTATAAAACCAACAGGTTTGTTAATCAGAATTGCTCCAGTTTGGAGAAAAAGAAATTGCTTTCAATTTCTGCATTGGCATCACTGTCTGAACCATGTATGGCATTTGCTTCAATGGATTTCGCAAACAGGTTGCGGATCGTGCCGGGCTCCGCTTTTTGCGGATCGGTTGCACCAATCAGTTTACGGAATGACTCCACAGCATTTTCTTTTTCCAGGATCATCGGAACGATCGGTCCGGATGACATGTAGGTACACAGGTCGTTGAAAAAAGGACGCTCTTTATGAATAGCATAAAATTGTCCGGCTCTTTCCCTGGTTAGGTGCATTTTTTTCATGGCAATAATGCGGAATCCGGCCTCTTCAATCATTTTAATTATTGCACCTGTATTACCGGCACCCACGGCATCGGGCTTGATCATCGTAAAAGTTCTGTTAGTAACCATTTTTCTATGTTTTCTGAATACGTTTGTGCCTGCCCCATGCAGGCGGCCGCAAAAATAAGGGTTTGGATCAAAGTCCATACCCCCGAAAGTGCGATTTCTGGTATAATTTCAATGATCAGGAATCGCATCCATTGAATATGGACTAAAAATCTTCATTTTTGCCCCTTCGTTTAAAATCGATGACCCATCTAAACGAGTTTAAGGAGTTTTTGAATAATCCCAGGCGTATCGTAATTGTTACCCATCATAAGCCGGATGCTGATGCGTTGGGGTCATCGCTGGGTCTTTGGGCTTATTTAAAGAAGAAAGGTCATTCAGCTTCCGTGATAACACCCAGTGATTATCCATCTTTTCTTCACTGGATGCCCGGTAATGAGGAAGTTCTCATTCATGAAGAGAAAACCCGCGATAAGATCAATTCTTTAATCAATGAATCGGAAATGATCTTTTGCCTCGATTTCTCTGCGCTGAACCGGATCAACAGCCTGGGCGAATTAATCCGTCAGTCGAAAGCAAAAAAGGTTTTAATAGACCACCATCTTGAGCCTGAGCATTTCGCAGATTTCGAACAATGGGATGTCAAGTCGGCCTCAACAGCAGGTCTTGTTTACGAACTGATTGTTGCGTTAGGCGATCGATCAGTGATTAATGCTGCCATTGCCGATTGCCTTTATGCCGGGTTAATGACCGATACCGGTGGGTTCAGGCACAATAACACCAGGCGCGAGGAGTTTATGATTGCTGCCGATCTTACGGAACACGGAGCCAACCCCACCCGGGTGGCCAAACTGATATACGATACCAACAGCCTTGAGCGTTTACGATTAACCGGGTACGTACTTAATAATAAACTTACCGTATTGCCGGAATACAACACAGCCTATATTACACTGTCACAGGAAGAGCTAAAAAAATTCGGATCGCAGACAGGTGATACGGAAGGATTTGTAAACTATGGACTTTCAATTGAAGGCATCCGGTTGTCGGTAATGATTTATGAGCGAAAAGATGAAATTAAACTTTCCTTCCGGTCGCTGGGTGATTTTTCAGTTAACGACATGGCAAGAAAGCACTTCAATGGCGGTGGACATAAAAATGCCGCAGGGGGATCTTCAAAAGATTCGCTTCAAGAAACGATCACTAAATTTTTAAACCTGCTTCCCGACTATAGAAATCAACTTAACCCGGAAGCTTAAATCAACTTGTAACCAATTAATTTAATTCTAATGAAAATTCTTAATGTTTTGTTTGTTGTTTCGCTGGCCCTGCTGATTTCGTGTGCAACCAAGGAAAAGGAAACACCCAGCGGTATGAAGTTTACCGTAGTAAAAGCCGGTGACGGAGTTCTGCCAAAAACCGGAGAAGTGGTGGTTTTCCAGTTCTTGTTTATTGATTCTAAAGATTCTGTTTGGGGTAAGACCACTCCATCGATGCCTGCAGCGGTTTTAACCAATGATAGTTCAGCGCTTATCAGTGAGGATGGTATGACGCAAATGCTTCGAATGGTATCGAAAGGCGACAGCCTCCTGGTTTCCATGCCGGTGAATAAATTTTTTAAAGACCTGGTTAAGGGCCCGACTCCTGAGGGAATTGATACAACCCTTACTTTGATGTATCACATCCGGATTGATTCCATTATGAGTCAGGAAAATTTCATGAGTTATCAGACCGAACTTATGAATAAGTTTGCAGCTGAGCAATTGGTGAAAGATATCGACATCATAGACAAATACCTTTCAGATAAAAACATTGATGCCGTAAAGGTTGAATCCGGAATTCGTTATGTTATAACTCAACCCGGAACTGGTGAAAATGCCAAATCAGGTCAAACCGTAAAAGTGAATTACACCGGGTATCTGTTAGATGGTCAATATTTTGATTCAAGTGTCAAGTCGGTAGCCGAAGAGAAAGGCCTGTTTAACCCGATGCGCAATTATGAGCCGTATGAAGTTATCATCGATCAGACCGGTGTTATTCAAGGCTGGCA
>JALOMY010000014.1 GCA_025455225.1 Cyclobacteriaceae bacterium
CTCTTCTAAATTTTCAGTTTTCTTTTGGTAGATGACTTCTAATTTTTGGGTTTCGGTTGATATCGCATTTATTTTATTAATAATGTTTTTTTGTTCTTCAAGAGATTTTGGAAACACAATTTTTATACTTGTGAGGTTACTATTATAAAGCCTTGATATTGTAGCACCTTTAGATGGTTGCCAGTCACAAAATTCATAAAAAACATAGAGGTAATCATTCAAAACTTGCTTTTCATCATTATCAATCCAAACAATGTTCGAATCTTGAAAAAAAGCTGGTTCACCATCATATCGAACACGTCTACCTATAGTGCCTGAAGCAGATATAAGAATGTCTCCTTTTTTTGGAAAAGAATATTTAGTGCGAAACTCATTATATATCTCTTTAGAGATGTATGCGTCTGGTGTTTTGCCAAAAGTGCCAATTTTATAAAATGGAATATCACCAGTTGACGAAGTTTGGTTTTTTAATATTCTTTTGCACATTGAAGGTCGTCCAATATCCCCCAATGTCTTCTCTTCCCACCCCTCACCTTTATTTTCAAACACCCGTTGTAAACAACTCTCAAAAAGTTCTTTGGCGTTATTAAGGTTTTGCTCGGCATTGGCTTTTGCCTTGGATATGGCAGCAAAGGCTTCCTCTAATATAGAAACGATGCGTTTTTGTTCGGGAAGTGGTGGATAAGTAACATCAACCCTTTTTACAAGGTCGCCACTTATATTTTTTACAATTGCACCTGCACCAAGAGATTGAATTTGTTCTTGAACATTGGGTGAAGTAAGCAAATGATAGAAATAATCTTTGTCGATAAAATCAGGTAATCTAAAAACAAACCAACCGTCATGAATGTAACCATCTGTTTTCATGATGTATGGCTTACCAAAAGACATTGAATTTGATAAAATAAAATCTCCTTCTCTTACATATCTCGATTTCTTAGAACCCTCTTTTGTTATTTTTTCCTTTGTTGAATAAATGTACTTATCTACTCCTTTTGTATCGCCTATTTTAATCCAATTAACACCATCAGGTCTATCTGTAAGATATTTCTCTATTGGTCGTGGCGAACTTCCACGCTCAACGATGCAAACTTCTCCCAATTTTTTTCTTTCCCAATCCTTCTTCATATCAATTCCAAGATTGAGTTTAAAACTTCAGCACTCTCTTCATCTAATGCTTTCATTTCATCTAAAATCTCTTGGGGCTGGCGCAAAGCAATCTCTTCTTTCTTATTGGGGTTCTTGGCACTTAAATCATAATTAGTTGGGTCAACATCTTTGACGTTAATAGTCCACGAGTTTTCACTCTCTAACTTTGTCTTTTGCAACTTTACAAAATCAGCCAAATCATTTTCGTTAAGTGCATTGGTCTTCCCCAAGTTTCTATCCAAGTTCAACTGGTAATACCAGACCTTCTTCGTAGCACTACCTTTCTCAAAAAACAATACCACTGTTTTTACACCAGCACCTGTAAATGTGCCAGCAGGTAAATCAAGCACCGTATGTAGGTTGCAATTTTCCAGCAGTAGTTTCCTCAAACTGATTGAAGCATTGTCTGTATTGCTCAGGAATGTGTTCTTAATTACCACACCTGCCTTGCCTCCAGCTTTCAGAATTTTTATAAAGTGTTGTAAGAATAGCGAAGCAGTTTCGCTTGTCTTTATCGGGAAATTCTGTTGTACTTCAGCACGTTCTTTCCCGCCAAAAGGTGGGTTTGCTAAAACCACATCATAACGATCTTTCTCTTGTATGTCTGCAAGGTTTTCTGCAAGCGTATTGGTATGAATAATATTGGGTGCTTCTACACCATGCAAAATCATATTCATGATACCGATGATGTACGCCAGAGATTTTTTCTCCTTACCGTAGAAAGTCTTTTTCTGAAGTATCTCTGTTTCTTTTGAAGTAAGACTCTTGCTTGATTTCAAATAGTCAAATGCTTCACATAAGAAACCTGCACTACCTGCTGCACCATCGTATATCTTTTCACCAATCTTTGGGTCAACCACTTTGATAATGGTCTTAATTAATGGTCTTGGGGTATAATACTCACCACCATTGCGACCCGCATTACCCATGTTCTGAATCTTACCTTCATACAGGTGACTCATTTCATGCTTCTCGGCATGAGTTCTGAACCGAAGCTGGTCTATCAGGTTAATAACTTCACGCAGGTTGTAACCGCTTTGAATCTTGTTTTTTAGTTCAGAGAATATCTCACCAATCTTATATTGAATGGTATCGGCACTTTCGGCATCGGTCTTAAATTTCTTCAGGTATGGAAATAGTTTGTGGTCTACAAAGTCTTTAAGGTCGTCTCCCGTTAAGGCTTTGTGGTGGTCGAGTTTACCGTCTTTGGTTTTAGGCGTTGCCCAAACATTCCATTGGAATTCTTTTGCAATGATGTTGGTGTATGCTTTACCCGTGAGTTCGGCAGCCGTCTTCTTATCCTTTTCTAAATCGTCCAGATACTTCAGGAACAACACCCAAGAAGTCTGTTCCACATAATCCAGTTCACTACTGCAACCTGCGTCTTTGTGAAGAATATCGTCTACGTTTTTAAAGGTTTGTTCAAACATCGCTATGCCTTTATAGTTTGTATATTAATTTATCAAGATAGGAAAAGAAATCGTCTAAACCGCCAATTTAAGCTGCATTCCGTATTTTCTCCAGCAGTTCATCGAAAAGGTGAAGCTGGTTACTAATGTTACTGATGCTGTTTATTCGGATGTTTTTGATCTGCCGTAATCGCATCCTTTTTCGCCTGAAGTTTGACTTTTCAGAATAGAAATGCTTGAATACCAGTTCAACTTCTTTTTCATCATCCTTATGCTTTTCCAACAGCAGGTTTTGATAATAGTCCTGTATGGTATCGAATAACATGAATCCTAATTTTCCTTCCTTCACATCAATCAGTGAACGGTCAAAGATGGTATTGCATACCTTAACTAAAACCTGTGTTTTAGAATTAAGTACATCCATTAGCTGCAATGAATCAATTTCCAGAATCTTCCTTATCATCACACCTGAAGTCAGGTTGTATTCAATTCTGGTTTTACCACGAAAAAAATCTAAGACCTGCTGAGGGTTTTTCAAAGCATGAAGAAACGGTCTGTTCGGACTTCGATGTAGTTCATCACCCTTATCGTAAAAAATTAATCGTTCTTTAAAATCACTATCACTCTTCACATCCTTTTTTATATCAACTCCATTTTTCTTTTTGATTTTCGCTTCCCATTTTTTTGGGTCAATTACCGCCATTGAGAGAAGGGTCTTAATTGATTCATTCATTGGAAAATCCACATCTACGGTAACATCCAGTTTATTCACGGTTGAATCGTGAATAATAGAATCAATACTAAGCTGGCAAATTCCCAAATCATTTATTCTGGACAGACATTCTGCAATAGTATCACCAGAAATTAGTTTAGGATAATTGTCAAGTAATACTTTACCACTAAACTCAATAGATGCCCAATTGGTATCGGGGTTAACTCTTATAACTAATAAGTATGGAGTTTTTGAACTATATGTAAGTTTATTCATGCCATATTTTCTGTTAGTACTATATGTAAATTCAGCAGAACCCAAGGGTATTCTTATATAGTCACTTTTTGTAATTATTTTCATTCTGTCAAATCTGTTCATTTAAGTTGGACATGTCGAATAAGGTTATTTATGGGTGTTGGGGTGTATCAAAAAAGTCGCTTTTTTGCTCTTGATAATAAATAACTACACCGCTACACCGATGCCGATTTCTTCTGGCTTGTAAGCCAATGGCATTTGTCTGATTTGAAGTTCCTTTGGAAATTCTGAAATATCTCCTCCATGTCGGTCACTCAATTTCATCTCCTTTGCTAAGTGTGTTCCAAGCTGCTTGATAAAAATTTGTGTAGTTGGTGATAGGTCTGCAATCAGCTTCTCGAACCATTCAATCTCACAAGGTCGGTATCTGTATTTACCAGTCTTATTTCCACTTTCGCCTCCGATTATTGCCCAATGAATTTGATTCAGGTCGATGTTAAATGATTTTAAATCAATCCGTTCCCACAGGGGTTCAAAGCTGATAAACCTTATCTTGGTTTTTACCTTTAATAAATCGTGTATACGATGGATTCCATAAGAACTCCCTACGCTTGTACCGATCCAAACATTATCCCATCCATCACCCCAATCTTCAGGTAGATGTTGATTAATTCTTTCGGGTCTTTTGGTCAATATTTGAAAAGTGTGTTGAGGACATCTGCGAATAATATCCCATGCTTCGTTTCGATAGCTGTCTATTGCTGGATGAAAAAAGTCAGTCAATGAAGAAGTAAATATTAATGAAGGCTCTTTCAACTTTAATGGTAAGTTGAAAACAGTCTTAGTGCGGATAACCTGTTTTGCGTCATAGCCATATTTCAAGCTATCCCTGTACATATAGCAGAACTTGCAATCTTCATCTACTTTGTTGCAACCACGAGCAACATTCCATGTTGCGTTTGTCCATTGAATTAATGATGTATTTCCCATAACTATTATTACTGATTAGTTTCTTCTGATTTTAAATTGATAACGTCACTATTTTCTACCTCTTCATACATTCTGAGTATAACAGATACATTTTCAGTTGCCTTCTTAAATGCTTCCATTGCTGGTATACCGTATGCATAGTAATTAAATTCGAAAATTGTATCCTCACCATCCCAAACAGTGCTATGAGTATTTGAACTGATGATTCTCCAGTTTCTGTCTGGCTCAACTAATTTTGCCAGCTTTAGATTAAAGCGAACCAAGTAATGACACGCACCAGATAATGTATAATTGATATATTCTGGAAATCTGCCCTTCTTATCCAAGTACCAGTCACAGGATTCATATAGGAATGGGTATTCACCTTTTTCAAGCCTATGCTTATAGCCTCTCACATAGAAAAATCTACTAACATCTGTAGTTAGCGTTTTAATTACCTTTTTATTTCTCAAATGTGGCTTGATGTATTGCCAGCGTTTTTTTAGGTCGTAGTATTTCATATTGCGTTACTTTTTCTTGACAGTTTTGATTTAATTCTGATAGCTGAATCAGTTCTATTTGCTTCATTAAGTGACTGCATCACTTCATTGCGCTCATAAAGAACTCTTCTTCCAATTTTTCGGAAAGGCAAAATGTTGAGTTGGCGATACTTCCGAAGAGTTTTTGTACAGATGTTTAACTCAGTACTAATTTGTTTCTCCGAAACAAGTATTGGAGTTTTTGTAGATGATTTTACACAGGCAATTTCTGCCTTGAGATTCTCCATCTCGGTGAACAGCGTATCAATCTTATCGATGCTGTCAAAAAGTTTTTTGATTTCTTGCATAGAATTGTAATTTCTATGCAAAGATTACTGATGCTTTAGAGCCTAATGGTGATTTGAAACGGTTGTCGACAGGTTGTCGACAATCATTCTTTTGCGGCTTCTACGTCTCCTTTGATTTTATTATAGAAGTCTTCATACTTCTCAGGTCTACCAGTATACCGTTGGGTTGATTTATCCTTACATTCATCAAAAGGATTACCGTCTTCATCACGAAACCAGTAACACCCTTTGGTGTAGTGATTCACTTTCGCATTTTTTGATTCGTCAATGAAGCCAAGGTCACTAATCGTTTTCATAAAAAATGACAGCTTATCATAATCAGCATACCACTTTATTGGTTCTGGTTTGATAAAATTAGGGTTGAACTTGGAAAATATTAATTTCAGGTTATTTGCATTCCCACCAAAATCAACATGAATTAGTTTTTCGCTCTGTAGAGTATTCGTTAACCTTTGTATTATTCTATTGTAATCAAATTTTTCGTTGACCCGTATCAATAATTTTGGGTCAAAATTATCTTCCTTGTTTGGGTCGATTTTGGATAAAAGGTCTTTTATCCATTGTGCTGCCTTATCTAAAGTATCAAATTGCTTATTGTAAACATCTCTACATAGTTTACATGCCGAAAGTTTAAGTTTTTTTTGGTAACGATCAGATTCAGACATATACTTTGCGTTAGCTTCGTAGTCTGATATGTAATTCAAATATTCTTCGGCCCTTCTGAAATTGTTGAGTTTTAATATAGATTTTTTTAGAGAGTTGGATATATCTCTCAAGTCCCTATAATTAAGGGTTTCGCTTACTTCATAAAAATCTTGTAGCATTCCCTCGATCTTTATGGTATAACTTTCAATACTATTAGCATCGCTGATGCCATTGGCTAAAGGCGCAAAAACATCGAAAGGAATATCTTCAATGGCTACATATTCCAGCCTGTCTAATTCTGTCAGTAAATTTTGGATTGATTGGGGTATCATTTTTTAGTTTGATACCCCAACCTATTAATTTGAGAGATATTTATCAACCGCTTCGTTAACAGATTTCTTTACAATCTTGGCATAAATTTCCGTTTCCTTGATAGATTGATGTCCTAATGTATGTTGAACATAGTGCAGTTCTAACCCTTTGCTCAATGCTTTTGTAGCATACGTGTGACGACCTTTGTGACTACTTAAATTGAACGACAAGCCAATTTTTTTACCACAACTTCTAAGGTACTTATTGTAAGAGGAAGTCTCTCTTGAAATAGCATCATCCAAGATTTCAGGATTAGTCAAGTCTTCTAAACTGTCGTTAAGTATTGGAAAAACGTAGTCATTTGGAGAACACTCTGGAGTTCTCAAATTCTTTATGATTTCCATCGCTGGTGCTGGTATCCTAACATTCAACGTTTTGCCAGTCTTGTAGCTAACTTTATTAATAGTGCCATTCTTAATATCAATATGTGTCCATTTTAAAGTAAGTATGTCGGAGATACGTAATCCGATTCCGTTAATTACAAATTTGAACATGTTTTTATACAACTCATGTTCAGGTGAGGAAGGTTGTAACTTTTCAAAGTCTTCAATTTGACTTTCGTTCATAAACTTGATATTCTCCTTTGCTTTTGGCTTGGGGATACTAAAAGCGTTATCATTTCGGGGATAATCGTACTTACGACAATAGTGTCGGTACAAGGTTTTGAAAAACTTAATTTTACCGAAGACTGTGTCAGGGTTGTTAGTTCCTTTGGACTCCAAATGCTCTTTAAACTCCAATACCAATTTTGCATTGACCATGTCCACCTCTATATTTTTCTTAAATTCTTTGAGTTGTTTTAGTTTACACAATCTGTCATCATAAGTTCCAATCTTTCCATTAGCTTTAAATTTTTCAACGTATCTGTCTGCTTCCTCAAAAAACGATACACGTTCTTCTCCTTTCATTTTTAACAATAATTTTTCCTTTATCTCATTGCCATTAAGTCGGCTAAACTCTTCATAGTGAGTTATGATAATCTTGTTTACTGAGGAAAGTTCGTCTTGCAACTTGCCATTTATTTCCTGAGCCAATACTGATTTATTCTTTACAAGCTGGTTCTTGGCATCCCAATGGTCTTTATGGATTGAAATCGAGGTGGGGATGTAACTGGTGACACCATTTGAAATAATTCGGATGTTAATTGGGCAAAAGTTCTTTTTATTGACTTTATCCTTACGTAATACTAATCTTGCTTTCATATTTATATTAATTTTGAGCCATCAAAGGTCGGTTTGATGGTGATGGTGAATTTCGATTTAGGTGGGTTGTCAACGGGTTGTTGACATAGTGAAAAAGGAAAAGGTAAGCGGGGTAAGTTTTCGGGTAAGTCTTTGCTTCCGCTACGTTCCTTTAGATGGATATTAGGGGATAAGAGAAAGGACTATAAAAAGAAGGAGAGGTAGCTGGATGCGGAAAGTAACGTAACTCATTAAGAATGAGTAGCATACCAGCGGGATCACTGAAAAAAAACCTGAGTATTCCACTCAGGTTTTTTTATTAATTCCCTTCCCATCTAATTTTATTGGATTAACAACGAACCATGAAGAAGTCAGAAAAATTAATTGCCCGCAGAAATGCCATCGTACCCGAAGGTATGGGCATGTTCAGTCCGGTTACTGCCGTTTCAGCCAAAGGTGCAATGTTAATTGATGCGGATGGAAAAGAATTCATTGACTTCGCTGGCGGCATCGGTGTACTTAATGCCGGCCATTGCCCCAAACCGGTGGTGGATGCCATTATTCAGCAATCCCGAAAGCTTATTCATACTTGTTTTCCGGTCGCGGTTTACGAGCCCTACGTTGCCCTTTGTGAACAACTTGCCCTACTTTTTCCGCATGGTAAATCCACAAAAGTAATGCTTACCAACTCGGGTGTGGAGGCGGTTGAGAATGCCGTTAAAATTGCACGGCAGGCAACGGGACGGCAAGGTATTATCTGTTTTACAGGTGCTTTTCATGGAAGAACATTGATGGGCATGACGTTAACATCAAAAACAGGTTATAAAATTGGTTGCGGCCCTTTTGCCCCTGAAGTTTACCGGCTTCCCTTTCCGGATTACTATAAGCGAAATGATGGATTGAGCCGCGAAGAATTCATCAAGCGAGAGCTTGCTGATTTTGAACATTTTCTCAATCACTCAGTAGATGCCTCTCAGGTGGCAGCTGTAATTCTTGAACTTGTTCAGGGAGAAGGAGGGTTTAATGTGGCTCCGAAAGAATATGTTCAGAACCTCGCCCGAATTTGTAAATCGAAAGGAATCTTATTGATAATCGATGAGGTTCAAACCGGATTTGGCCGAACCGGGAAATGGGCTGCTTATGAGCATTACGATATCGTACCCGATATTTCAACGTGGGCGAAATCAATGGGCAGTGGTATGCCTGTTGGCGCGGTAATCGGAAGGGCAGAGGTTATGGATAAAACAACCAAAGGAACGTTGGGTGGTACTTATCTGGGCAATCCGGTTGCCTGTGCAGCTTCACTGGCAACCATTCAATACATGAAGGATATTGACATTAACAGCAAAGCCGAAAAGGTTGGTAAGACGGTTATGAATTTTTTCAGGAAACTGAAGCGTGAATGTTCTGCTGTTGGTGACGTGCGGGGACTCGGGGCTATGGTTGCTTTTGAATTGGTAAAAGATAATGACCCCAATAAACCAGATGCTGATTTATGCAAAGCTTTATTGCAAGCCTGTGCCAATAACGGATTGTTGATCATCAGTGCAGGAATTTCAGGAAACGTGGTTCGTGTACTTAGCCCACTGGTAATTTCCCGTTCTCAATTGATAAAAGGACTAACCATTCTTCGTACTGAATTAGTAAAGCTCACTACACACAAAACACGCAAGTAGAAATCTGTGCTATTAAAAGTCGACTGCGATTAATGATGCCCAGAGTTCATACATTTTGCCGGAAGGGTGAAGTTTATCTTCGGCCACATACTCCGGATGCGACAATCCTTTTCTGGTAAATTCCGTGATGTTATAGTAACGGATTCCCTCTTGCCTGCATACTGCCCAGTTAATGGCATTGAATTCGTTAATGGCTTGTGAGATTTGCTCCTGTTTGGGTTGTCCAAAGGGAGTGTAGCCATAATCCGGAATGGATACTACAAACACCCGTTCTTTCCTTCCTCCCGCCAGTTCGATAGCTTTTTGTAAAAGTTTTTCAAATTCCGGTTTATAGCTTTCTGCCGATAATCCCTGGTACTGGTTGTTAACACCGATCAGCAAAGAAACCAGGCTGTAGTCATTCTTTAAATTCGCTTCTTCGATAGCCTGACTCAGATTATCGGTGCGCCAACCTGTCTTGGCAATAATTTTTGGGGCTTCAATACGGTATCCTTTCAGCTTAAGTAAAGTAGCCAGCTGATTGGGCCATCGCTCTTTTTCAGTTACACTTTCACCAATCGTATATGAGTCGCCTAATGCCAGGTATTTGATGTTTTCATTTTTACTGATTACAGGCTGAGCCTTAATGCCGGATACGTTGAACATAATTATAGCCAGTAGTATAAGTGTTTCACGCATGTCGAGTATCGGAAGTTGAAAAAAATAAATTCGTTTACTGATATGAGACCCTTAAATTAGGTCATTATTCAGTCGCTATGAAATCAATTAGTATACTTTTTATCGGCCTTGTTTCTCTCACTCTCTCTTTTGCACAGCAATCCAAACCACGAGCTCGTGACCTGGGAATACCCTTTGAAGGAACACCGGGTAAATTCAACGCAATAACAGATGTTGCCGGGGTGGAGGTTGGATACAAAACTCTTATTGAAGGAAGCGGTAAGCTGGTTGTTGGAAAAGGTCCGGTTCGTACGGGTGTAACGGCTATATTCCCAAAAGGTAAGGGATCTCTTGATCGGGTATTTGCTGCCTGGCATACTTTAAATGGCAACGGTGAAATGACCGGTACTACCTGGGTTGATGAATCCGGATGCCTGGGTTCTCCCGTTCTTATTACCAATACACATAGTGTGGGAATAGTTCGTGATGCTGTGATTGAGTGGTATATGACTAAAGTAAAGGGAAGTGAGTATTCCGGTGATATCAGTTTGCCCGTAGTAGCTGAAACATGGGATGGCTTCCTGAATGACATCAATGGATTTCATGTAAAGAAGGAACATGTATTTGAAGCCATGAATAATGCCTCTTCCGGATTTTTACAAGAAGGTAACGTGGGTGGAGGCACGGGCATGATTGTGCATAATTTCAAAGGAGGCACCGGTACCTCATCACGAAAGCTTAGTGAAAAGGAAGGGGGTTATACCGTAGGCGTTTTAGTTCAGGCGAATTATGGTTCTCGCGAATTGTTAACCATAGCCGGTGTTCCGGTGGGAAAGGAAATAACGGATTTGATGCCTGTAGAGAAGAAGGACACTGACCAGGGTTCCATTATTGTTGTAGTAGCCACAGACGCACCTTTGCTTCCGCATCAATTGGAACGGATTGTAAAGCGAGTGTCACTTGGAATTGGCGTAATGGGTGGTCGCGGAGGAAATTCTTCTGGCGATATATTCATCGCATTCTCAACAGCCAATCCGGAAATCAATAAAGATACCGAGTTGGCAAACCTTACAATGCTACCCAATGAACAGATCAACCCACTCTTTGTTGCCACTGCTTCAGCAACCGAAGAAGCAATCGTTAATGCCATGATTGCAGCCGAAACAATGGAAGGCGTAGACGGCCATAAAGTTTATGCTATCCCCCATGATCGTTTGA
Organism: Cyclobacteriaceae bacterium; assembly: GCA_025455225.1. Taxonomy (GTDB): domain Bacteria; phylum Bacteroidota; class Bacteroidia; order Cytophagales; family Cyclobacteriaceae; genus UBA2336. Next base: position 11,091 of record JALOMY010000014.1, read on the forward strand.
TTAGCGTTCTCAAAAAGTATGGCAGATTCAGGAAATGATTTGTATTACCTGGCAATAACCAGTTTTTGATAATATTCCTTCGCATTCAGGACATCCCGGGTAACCCATTCTTTTTCATCTTCATTTCGAAATGGAAGATCATTTAATTTCTGCTCAATTCGTTCTACCCATTTAAGAAAATAGGCCCCGGCAGTTTTTTGTTTTGAATTTGATTGTGTCCCTGTAACATAAATTGGATTCGTGCTGGCGTAGGGATAAAGATCAAAACAATCCGGGTGGGCTTCATCGCTCCAGGCCCGTAAAAGAATCCAGCCGGATTCTTTTAATTTAAGTTTACCGATTACATCCAGTTCCTGGCGTGTCCCGTTGAGCATATGCCGGGCAACAACGTCACCATTATATATGATTTCAAAATATTTTACCGGAACATTACTTCTGAGAAAAGCCGAATAAGAAACATTTTTACCAGTACGTTCGATGTTCATCTGATCGCCCGGTGAAGCATTGTTAATTGCTAAACCGATAATCGGTCCATTGGTAACAAAACTTTTACCTTCTTTCAATTTCAATTGAAATGTTTCATGATTCAATGCTCCTTCTGCTTTAACATAAGTTCGGTTTAGACCTAAGGGTCCGCGCAGGCTGGAGTAGTTTGCCATGGCGTCTGTTCCTGCAGCAGCCGGCAAACGAAAGCCGGCATTTAATAAGTGGTACCAAACTGCTTCAGAAGCTTTGTGATCGGAGAAGCCCACAAGTTCATAGTAATCAATTTTACCGAGTGCAGCATCCACAGGCAATTCATTCACCAGGTTGGGTGATTGATCCGGAAAGATTTCAGATTGTTCAAACGGGTGGACATAGCCAACCAATCCCTGTTGATCATGCGCGCGGTCGGCAACAAATGCATTGTGAGGAAACACACTGGCGGCTGCTGTTTGCGGATAGCCAGCATAATCGGGTAGAATAAAGTGGTCTTTTAGATTCAGTAAACCTAAATGACCCCAGATGCTGGTATGAAATTCCTGACCATGAAGGATTTGGGTTTCTTCATCCGAAACAGGATCGGGCATTGATGAAAAGTAATCTATATCGGGTATGCGCTGTTCCTTATTTACAATAAGATTATAGACCAGGTTGAGATCTTCCGCTTTCGCTTGTAGGGCAAGCTTTTCGGGTGTATTTCTGTAATTGCCGGTGTAATTCATATGAACATGAACATCACCACTCCACCAATTTCCAGTCTGATTCGGCAAAGAAAGTTTTTTAAGGGTAATAATAACCGGATTGGCTAATGGCTGAGTGGCATCTACTTCATGTTGTACAGATTCATATAAAGGTCCGTGCGATACCTTGATTTGTAGTTTGTCCAAAGGAACTTCAAGCGCAACGCTTCCATTCGAATGAAAATAATGCGATTCAAATCGATGGGTTTTTGGATACCGGGAATCATCCGCGTGGATCCAGGCGTTTGAAGGTGCATAAAATTTTTCACGCTGGTCATTGATAGAAATACGAGAAGGGATTTCTTTTCCGTTTTCATCGCGAACGCTTATTGTCAGGGATGTTCTGCTTTGGAGGTATTCTTTTGTTTTGGCAACGATTTGACGCTGAAACCCGTCATAAACATTAACAATCCAAAGAGATGTATTCCCCAATCGGTTGGAGATGAAGGCAATGTTTTTTCCATTGGGCGACCACCTGGGCATGGTGTTATCATATTCTCCATAGGTAAGCGGCATTGCATAACCGACTTCTGTTGGTAGCATCCACAGCTGATGCCAGTTACGGCCATGATAGCTGCTGTACACCAATCGGGTTCCATCCGGAGAAATATCCGGCTTCATACGCCATGATGTTTCTTCCTGGTGAAGGGTTTGGATGGTTTTAGATTCGATATCGATCGCAACAAGGTTGCCTGTGCCATGTGCAACTTCCCGGTTCGAGACATAATAGATCTTTTTTCCATCGCGTGACCAAACAGGGTTAATGGCATGATCCCATGCACTGTAATAGTACCGTTTGGTTTCGCTTTTACGATCGGGAGTCAGGCAAGTAATATTCTTCAACTGATAGTTATCAATAGATGCCGTATAGAGAAGGAAATGGTTTGTATTCTGAGTTGAAACAAAAGCGATTTGTTTTCCATCGGGTGACCAGCGTGGTTCAAGATTTACAGCCAGGTTGTTGGTAAGTGGCCGGGTTTCCTTCGTTGATCGATTCAATATCATCAGTTCCATCGATTCACCCGTATACCTTACAAATACTATAGAGGTTCCATCGGGTGAAACATCCGGTTGATAATCGTATCCGGGGCCATCGGTAAGTTGAACGGCATGTTCGCTATCAATGGATTGCTGCCAGAGACTTCCGCCCATGGAGTAGATCAGCGTCTTTCCATCGTTTACCCAGGCTGCTGATGAAAGACCACTGGTGAGTTGCGGTACGTATAACTCCCTGAAATAATAATTATGAGGAAGATCAACCTGGTTAAGCACAGGTATGCGCTGTGCAATCGAACGGGTTGAGCAAACAACGAGGAGGATAAATAAGAATCGGGCAGTTAATATGGATAACGATTTCATCTTAATTCATTTCGTAAACTTATACCACACATTCATATCCTCAAGTCCGGAGTATATCATACAATTATTGGTGAGGCGTCCTCCGTACGTATAACCCAATTGATAAAAAGCCTTGTTCATGGCTACCGATTCAGAACGGGCAATCGTGTATAAGCAGGTGATGTCTTGATTCTCAAGGATTTCTTCCAATCGTTTTAGCAATTTTTTTATGTGGCCTTTTCCTTGAACATGTTCCAGGGTGGCGCAATCGGTTAATTCAGCATTATTGTACGTTCTGTTAATTTCTGCAGAGGCTGCACTAACCAATAATTCATTTTCTTCCATATAAACATAGATTGTGCCCTTCTCCATAGTGTCAGCAATATGATCAGGGTCGCTGATCGGAGTAGGATAGATCTTCAATGTTTTGGAGTACAGCGAAGCCAGCCTTGGTATGTCTTTAACTCCAGCCAATTTTACTTCTTTTGTTTCAATAATGGATGATGATTGATCGGAGGAAAGAATCTGATCAATGATCATTTTCTCGAACGTGGCCTTGTTATTAAACGGCCGGTCAGGTGTATGAAATTGTACCATAAAGGCCATATCTTCTCCAAGGAAGTATCCCGGAATATCGGCCTCATGAATGAAATTATGAGCGATAAAATGAACCAGGTCTTTGGCCCGGGCTTTAACAATTGTTTTTTCAGTCCAGTCGCTTCGGTGTTGCCGGATAATTTGAATCACGTTTTCCAAATCACCGGAATAGTCGTCTATACGAATCCGTTTATTGAAACGATCTTCAACGAGTTGTACAGAGGCAGTATCGGTACGAATTTCTTTAATCACGTAAATCAATTCGATGAAACTTCACACCAATCCAGTATGGTGCGGGCAAAGAGTTTAGATGCAAGAATCATGGTACTCAGGTCGATGAATTCATTGGGATAGTGGGCCACCCTCGTTTCACCCGGTCCGATAACAAGGGCGGGGATGCCCCCGACTTTTCCCAAAAGACCTGCATCGGTTCCCCAGGGAGATGCTTCAATGGTAATGGGTTTATTTACTAATTCCTGGTAATGAGAACTTACCAGTTTTGCAAAGGGATGATCTTGTTCCAGTCCATTAGGCACCCATTGACCACCAAAAAATTCAAAAGAGGCCGGATGATCTTTTAACCATGTATCTTGTGAAGAAACCTGTGCCAGGCATTGTCTTAATTCATTCTTCACTTCGTTCATGCTTTCTTCCGGACCAACGCCTATCCGGCCTTCCAGGGTTACGAGATCAGGAACGGAAGAAGGCCAGTTACCGCCATGAATTTTACCAATGTTGATGGGCAGTGGGATGGGAATGGACTTGTACAGCGGATCGGAAATAATTTCATTTCTTCGTTTCTCCAGGTCAAGAATAGCTTGATGAACTTTTACCGCCTTTTCCAGAGCCGATATACCTTCATATCGTGTTCCTCCGTGTGCAGACCGGCCCTCAACGGTTACCCGGAACCACATGGAACCTTGTTGTTTGATGAATAATTTCATATTCGTTGGTTCCGGAACCAGCGCGGCATCAGCCGTATAGCCGCGGATCAGGGTTGCCAGCGTGCCTACTCCACCGGATTCTTCTTCAATTACAGATTGAAAAATAACATCGCCTTTAAGTTTTATTCCGCAATTGATCAAGGCTTCCATGGCAAGAAGCATGGATACGTTACCGCCTTTCATATCGGTGGTGCCTCTTCCGAACATTTTACCATTCTCAACGTGACCGGAAAATGGATCGTGTGTCCAGCTTAACCGATCACCTTCCGGAACCACATCAATGTGCCCGTTAAGTATGATGGATTTTCCACCTCCTTGTCCTTTCCACACACCTACAACATTCGGGCTCCCTTTATAACTGGTCCGGGAAGGAACGAAGTATAGATGTTTTTTTAATTCTTCGATATCCGGATCCCACACATCGGTTTTCAGATTCAATTTTTCCAGCTTATTGATCACCACTTCCTGTACCCCTTTTTCATTTCCCTGGATGCTGGGTTGCTGAACCATTTGCCTTAGCAAGTGAACGGCATCATCCTGGTGCCGGTCGATGTAATCTTCAATTTTAGTGATCAGTTCATTCATCGTGTTCAACGGTTTGGTTTCAGGTCGGGTGAAATTTTGAAGTCGGCTTCGGTATGATTTCGGATATCGTTAAGGGAATATCCCGGCATGATTTCTTCTAATAGCAACTGATCGCTGATCGAGAATACCGCCATCTCCGTGATAATTTTTTTTACGCACCGGTACGTTGTAACAGGAAGTGTACAGGAGGTTACAATTTTTGGTCTTCCGTCTTTTTCACAATGTGTCATTAACGCAATCAGGTTTTTGGCGCCATAAGCAAGTTCCATGGCTCCTCCAACACCGGGTACCCGTTTACCGGGAACGATCCAATTGGCAAGGTCGCCCTGTTCACTTACCTGCAGGGCACCCAGAATGGAAACATCAATACATCCGCGCCTGATCATACCGAACGCTATGGCACTGTCGAAATAACTGCCACCCGGAAGTATAGTAACCGGGTAACCGGCAGCATTGCTTAAGTTGCCATCGGCATTTTCTAAAGGCGTTGGCCCCATGCCCAGTATTCCATTCTCAGCCTGAAAGAAAACCTGGATGGATGCATCCAGGTAATCGGGTACCAATGACGGTATGCCGATACCCAGATTCACAATCATTCCATTTTTTACTTCGCTGGCTGCGCGCTTCGCGATGATTTGTCGGGCATCTCCCATATCCATTTCCAGTTGTAGCCCTTCGAGGGGACTATGTGTTTTACATAAATTCCGGGTACTATAATTTCTTCAGGATTGAGTTCACCCATCGGCACAATTTCTTCAGCTTCAACGATGGTGATTTTACTTGCCATCGCAACATAAGGATTGGTGTTGCGGGCGGTTTTATCAAATACCAGGTTACCAAACGTATCAGCCTTTTTAGCAAAGACCAGGCTCACATCCCCGGTAAGGGGCGATTCGTACATATACTCTTTGTCGCCAATTTTTATGATGGGTTTATCATATTCGAGTTTTGTTCCTCTTCCGATTTCCGTCAGGAATCCGTTGAGACCAACTCCTCCCGACCGGATACGTTCCACTAAAATTCCTTGCGGAGAAAATTCTACGTTCAATTTTCCCTGGGTCATCAGTTCACCGGCAACCGGATTAGAACCGATATGCGAGGCGATCAGTGACTGAGCACGCTCAAGACAAATAAACTTGCCGATGCCGATCCATGGAAACCCTGCATCATTGCCGATCAGCTTTACTACTTTTACTCCGCTTTCAATCAGGCAATCAATTAATCCGGGCGGTGTACCCACGCCACCGAACCCTCCAAAGAGTAACGTCATGCCATCGAAGAATAAAGACTTAATGGTTGGGTAATCAGTTACCTTGTTGAACAAACTCATTGATTAATTTCGTTTAGCGATTGATCAAGTTTAGCGAGAAGTTCATCCGCTTCACTGCGGCTGATAATAAAAGGCGGAGAGACCAGAATTCCATTTTCATCTTTTCCTTCAGGTCCGCCAACAGACGGATACACCAACAAACCATTCTGAAAACATCGCTCAATCAACTTTTGCTGAAAGCCTTTTCGGGCCGGATCGAATTCAACACCTAACATCAGGCCTTTTCCACGTACATGCTGAATAACCGGATAGTTTTCTTTCAATACATTCAATTGTTGTTTGATGTACTCTCCTTGCGTATTCACATTATCAAGGAGCTGCTCCTCTTCGATGATTTCCAATACCCGGTTAGCCGTTGCGCACGATAGCGGGTGCCCGCTGTAGGTATGGCCACTCATAATTAATCCGCTGCCATTTTTGATGGGCTCAAGAATTTCATCCGTCATTAAGGTGGCTGCAATAGGGGCGTAACCAGCACCCAGGCTTTTACCTATGGCTACAATGTCGGCCGTAGTATTCCAGTGTTCAATACCAAACCAGGTTCCGGTACGGCCCAGCCCGGTCATTACTTCATCCGTTATGAAAAGGATCTGGTAGTGTTCACAAACCTTTTTCATCTCCTGATAATAACCTGCTTGAGGTGTTAAAGCTGTTCCTGCTGCCCCAACGATGGGCTCGGCAACGAATGCTGCAATATGGTTTGCCCCGATGGATTCAATAACCTGGACAAATTCTTCTGTAAGTTTTTCGAGGGTATCATTTTCCAAATCGGCTTTCAGGCGCGGGTACTTTTCGAGTGTTGATTCAAATCGCTGCCTGCGTAACGGATGACCGGAGAGTGAGAGGGCACCAACGGTAATGCCGTGATAGCTTTTCCAACGGGTAATGAATTGTTGCTTCGAGGGAAATCCTTTTTCCTGCCAATACTGAACAGCCGTCTTCATAGCGGTTTCAATAGCTTCGGTGCCGCTGTTTACAAAAAATGAATGTGCATATATCCTTTCGGGCGAATGTTCAAACAATCGGGTAGCAAGTTGCTCAGCTTCTTCTGAACCAAACTGGGATCGATAGACAAACTGCAGCTTATCCAGTTGTTGTTTGATGTAAGGAATTAAGCGGGGATGCGAATGACCCAGTGAACAGGTTACAGCACCCGAAGAACCGTCAAGGTAGGCTTTACCATATTCGTCATAAATGTAGACACCATTAGCTGTGGTGGCTTTCGGATAGACCTTATTTAATAAGGGCTGAATGTTATGCATACCAAAAACCCGGATCAATTCAAGCCGGGTTTTAAGTTTAGCGAATCATTTACAAAAGTCCATGATCGGCTGACAAAAAAGAAAATCTTCAGGTGGTTAACAGGAATATACGGCCTGGATATCTCAAATAAACAGAGATGAAAATGATTATTAGCGATATTAATCGGTACAGAGCTCCGCAGCGTTGCCCCCATGCATATGTGCTGCGGAGTCTGTTACCTCATTACTTGTTGTGGAATCAGAATTCAGCCAATTCGGGCTTTTGTATTTGCTTATTGGATTCCGTATCGGTTCGCACCTGTTGATCTTTGAAATCAGGAACTGATTTTTCTGATTTCAGATTTTTAAAATTCTTAATAATAAACCAGGTTAAAGGGATTACACCGCCCAGCACGAAGATTGATCCCCCGACAATCCGTAACCAGGTCAGGCTTTGAAATGCAGTGCTTTCCATAAAGCGATTACTTCGGGCAAACCACAGCCCGTTTTCAACTACCGAGTTGAACTGAAGAATACCGGCTGGAAACAGATCAAGTACAACCATTAGCAACAGTCCAACATTGATCGACCAGAATGCTCGTGTTACTAACTTTTTGTTCCAGACTTCCGGTTTGAATAATAATTGACAGCAGAATAGAATGCCGGCCAGAGAGAGGTTTCCATAAACACCCATTAAAGCGGCATGACCGTGATTAACCGTAAGGTAAGTACCGTGTTCATAATAGTTGGCTATCGGCAGGTTGATGATGAAGCCCATAACACCTGCCCCCAGAAAGTTCCAGAAGTTAACTCCAATCAGAAACAGAAACACGCCCGGAAATCCAAAGTCAACCTTTCCCTCTTTCCCATTTTCAAGTTGGCTCGGAAGCTTACTGAACCGCCATGCTTCCAGTGTTAATAAAATAAGGGGAACCACCTGGAGTGTGGAGAATACAGAGCCAAGG
>JALOMY010000179.1 GCA_025455225.1 Cyclobacteriaceae bacterium
ATTGTGAAGGATAAATACCTTCTTTAGCATGCGAACGCAGGAAATTATACTTACACCTGAAGAGGCATTCGATGCGATCCGGTTTCAGGATCACCTTTATGCTAAGCTTTCCCTGAAAAAGGATGGTGATTGGTGGGTACGGCCACTCAAACGATCAATTGATGCCCGAAGTAAACGTGTTGTGGTTCGTGTGTTATGCGAAGTCATTCCAGCTTCAGAAAAGCAACCCCTGATTCAATATTCCAAAGCCTTTCAGTCGATTACATCTTCTTCCAGGCGTTGTGTTATTGTGGGTTCCGGTCCGGCTGGATTGTTTGCTGCCCTGCGTCTTTTGGAGTTTGGTGTAAAGCCCATCGTTGTTGAACGGGGATCGGATGTTCGCGCCAGGCGAAGGGATCTGGCGGCTATTAATAAACATCATATCGTAAATCCGGATTCGAATTATTGCTTCGGTGAGGGTGGAGCCGGAACCTACTCGGATGGGAAGTTGTACACGCGCTCTAAAAAGCGCGGAGATGTACATCGCATCCTGGAAATACTGGTAGCCCATGGTGCGAACGAAGAGATACTCTTTGATGCCCATCCGCATATCGGCACCAATAAACTTCCGGCCCTGATCGAACGAATCAGAGCCAGTATTCTTGATGCCGGAGGTGAGATCCGTTTTAATACCCGGATAACCGATTTCATAATGCGTGATTCTGCAGTTACTGGAGTCAGAACATCGGGTGGCGATACGATTGATGGTGATGCGGTGCTGTTAGCCACAGGGCATTCAGCCCGCGATATCTTTGAACTGCTTCATCACCGTAACATAAGCCTTGAAGTAAAACCTTTTGCGCTTGGTGTTCGGGTTGAACATCCCCAGGAACTAATTGACCGCATTCAATATCATTGCCCGGTTAATCGTGGTCTTTATTTGCCTGCCTCTTCGTATTCGCTGGTTCATCAGTCGGTGGTTGAAGGAAAGCAGCGGGGTGTTTTTTCATTCTGCATGTGTCCGGGTGGTTTTATCGTTCCGGCAGCAACATCACCGGGTGAAATTGTAGTGAATGGCATGAGCCCGTCACGAAGAGATTCACGGTATGCCAATTCAGGAATTGTTGTTTCAGTTGAAGAGCCTGATTTCATATCCTTTAAAAAGTTTGGTCCGTTGGCAGGTATGCATTTTCAAGCATCCGTAGAGCAAAAAGCCTGCGAATTGGCAGGTGGTAAGCAGACTGCACCGGCTCAGCGACTGGTGGATTTTGTGGACAAGCGAAATTCAACTTCCTTACCAAGCAGTTCGTATCAACCTGGTTTACTGGCTTGTAATATGGATGATGTGTTACCACCAATTATTGCGGAAGCGTTGCGTCAGGGATTCAGGGATTTCGGAAGAAAAATGAAAGGATATCTGACGAATGAGGCGCAGATCGTTGGGGTGGAGAGTCGCACTTCCTCACCCGTGCGAATCCCCCGCGACCCAATTACGCTGCAGCATCCCCGGGTTACTGGACTTTTTCCGTGTGGTGAAGGTGCAGGTTTTGCGGGAGGCATTGTTTCGGCTGCCATGGATGGTGAACGAAGTGCCGAGGCAGTTGTTACAATGATGGGAATAAGAAAATAAGAATGAAAACAGTAATAGTAGGAGCAACCCCCAATCCATCCCGATATGCATTTCTTGCAGCCGGCATGTTAAAGGAATACGGTTTCGAGTTTGTACCGCTTGGAATTAAATCGGGTGTTGTCCATGGAGAACCGATTATCGACTTGCGAAAAAGACCCGAGATGGATGATGTAGACACCATCACCCTGTACATTGGTGCCCGGCACCAACCCGAATGGTATGATTACCTGATCAGCCTGAACCCCAGGCGTGTTATTTTTAATCCGGGAACAGAAAATGCCGAGTTTGAATCGTTACTGAATCAACATGGAATTGAACCCGTTGAAGCCTGTACGCTGGTCCTGCTTCGAACCGGTCAGTATTGAATAATTAAGCTATAGTCATCGGACGGGCTGATTATCTTTTTGCATGGCGATTACCGAGACGCAGATGATTTTCCAAACACCGTTGATTTTTTCCATCACCCGAACTTCGGCTTGCGGTGGCCGCTGACTTTCATCATCCACATTTTGTGTAAAACGAATGTATGCCATATTGCCATGGATCTTGATGTGTAGCCAATCGCGTTTGATTTTTGCAGTAGATGGTTTTGAGGTTTTGAAATAGTTGTCAAAACCTTTGTAGATGTCTTCCCATCCCGAGAAGGAATTCACATCCGTTGTATCGGCAAACGACCAAAAGGCATAGGACACCGGTGCCCAGTAACTGGCCCATTCTTTTTGATCGATTTCAAAAAATGCCTGAGTTTCTTTTTCGATTATTGATTTAATCACAGACTCATCATTTGCAGACGAGGTAGCTGTCGTGGTTTTTTTCTTTTGAGCAAGTGCTGTTAAAGAGATTGAAGATGCGAGCAGGAGCAAGAAGAATGACCGGATAATGTATGACATAGAGGTGGGGTTTAGGATTCGTTATCGTATTAATTGCTGCATGACCAATCCAATAAGGTCAGAAGTTCTCCGGATTACTGGTAAGTATTGGGATTTGCGAGACCCAGTCTATAAACTTGATCATCATACTACGAACCAATCCTAACGTTGTAAGGCTTCCCAGAATATAAAGAACCAGGAAATCCAGCTTTCTAATGGCCAGTTTCATGCGTCTTGGTTTAGGTGTTAAAAAGTTAAGGAAACTTCATCTAAATTCAAATAAATATGTAGGCAGATGTTGTGACGTAAATCATAGGCTTATGAACCAGGAATTATTAGCTTAGGAATTCGTTTAAACCTGAACATTATGCTATCCGATTCAAAAATTTATAACCTCAAAAAATTACTGGCTGTACCGGGTAAAAAATTCAACTTGAAGGATTACGATACCAAGTACCGCGGTAAGGAGCTTACCCGCAGGGATGCTGAAATGCTACTGGAGATGGGTCGCAAACATTTGGCAGAAATTCAGGATAAGCTTTATGCGCATAATCAATACAGTGTTCTTATCATTTTTCAGGCCATGGATGCGGCCGGAAAAGACGGTGCGGTAAAACATATTATGTCGGGTTTTAATCCGCTGGGTGTAAAGGTTTATAGCTTTAAAGCCCCCAATTCAATGGAACTGGACCATGATTATTTCTGGCGTCATACCGTTGCATTACCGGCCCGCGGAGAAATTGGCATACACAACCGTTCGCATTACGAAAATGTGTTGGTAACGAAAGTACATCCGGATTGGATTCTGAATGAAAATATTCCAGGAATCAATTCCGTAAAGGATATTGATAAGAAATTCTGGGAAAAACGCTATAAGCAGATTAACCGGTTTGAAAAGAACCTGGCTCAAAATGGAACGGTCATCTTAAAATTCTTTTTACACGTTTCGAAGAAGGAACAGAAGAAGCGCTTTCTCGAGCGAATCGATGACCCAACCAAGAACTGGAAGTTTTCATTATCCGACTTAAAAGAACGGAGTTACTGGGATGACTACCAGAAAGCCTTTGAAGAAGCCATAAGCAAAACATCACAACCCCATGCACCCTGGTATGTGATTCCCGCAGACGATAAATGGTTCGCCCGATTGGCTATTGCAGCGGTCATCTACCGTGAATTTGAGAAATTGAAATTAAGTTACCCGGAAGTTACCGATACACAACGGGCTGAGTTGCAGAAAGCCAGGTTGCAGTTGATGGCAGAAGATGGGGATAAGCAAAAGTCGGCCAAGACCAAAAAAGGAAAGAAGAAAAAAGTAACGGCAAAAACGAATAAGGAAGTTGAAGCGGTAACAGCCGAGATGAATGGAAAAGGAAGTAAATGAGGCTGTCTCAAATGTAAGATTGTCATTCCGAACGTTGTGAGGAATACCCGTAATCAGCATTCAAAAAGGGGACATCTCACTGCGTTCGATGTGACGTGTTGAATTATGCTGACTTTTGAGACCTCCTCATTATTGTTTTAATGACCGTCAATGCTTGTTTCGAGCGTGTTCAGGTGAACAATGGTTCCTTTTGACCTGAGTGCTTCAGCCAGTTTTAAAATTCCATCTTTATTTTCCCAGGGATTATCCACCAGGGCAAAGATTTGCAGGTGATTAAATGAAATGATCTCTTCAGGTATTTCATGCAGGTCGTTGTGTGAAACATCCAGGTTTTCAAGATTCGCCAAACTCACAATAGGATATGGAAAGGAAGTAAAGTAATTGTTGTTTATCCGTAAGACTTTCAGTGTTGAAAGGTCTCTCATGCTTTCAGGAAGGTAACTGAGTTTGTTATTGGATATGTACAATTCACGCAGGTTAGGGAGTTTACCAATATTCTCAGGTAACGCAGAAAGCTGGTTGTGCGACAGGTAAAGAATTTCAAGCCGGGAGAGTTTATTCAGATCGATGTTGATTGAAGTAAGATTATTGAAGTAGAGATCGATCTGCTTCAGGTTATACAGGCTTTCCATGCTTACCGGAAGGCTGCTAAGTTTGCAGTTATAAAACGATAACTCTTCCAGGTTGGTCAGTGTGCCGATGGCAGGATCAATGGACGATATCGGATTATTGCTAAGGATCAATCTTTGAAGCTTTGGAAAACGATTAATCGTCTCCGGAAGGATACTGATTTTATTACTCATCAGGTTCAGGTACTCCAGCGCGAAGTTTTGATCGGGAATATCCGTTAAGGTGATCTGGTTTCCGATCAGGCTAAGTTTCTTTAATCCTGAGTTTTTAGTGATGTTCGGAAATTTACTCAACCTGATATTACCAGTCAGGTCGAGATCTTGCATACCTCTAAAGTTTTTGTATGTGCGTGGCAGTGCTTCAGCTTCTACTCCCCGGAAGATTAATTCCCTGATATTTTTATTCTTCCCCAGCTTAAGTGGTTTGTTGATTTTATTATTAAAGACATACAACGATTTCAAATGAGGAAGCTTGTTCAGTTTGGAAGGGAGTTTCCGGATGGAGGTGTTGACCAACTCCAGTTCTTCCAGGTTGGTGCAGGTAAAGACCTGGTTAGGTACCTTTTTGATTTCTTTACCGGATATGCTCAGGCTCTTCACTGAGTCGGCCTCCTTCTTGCCTTGAAGAATGTCTTCAATCGGAGTGAAAGTCCGGTTGGGTGAGTAGATAACCCGGTAGCCGATAATTTTAGACCGAAGGGTGGTATGCAGTTGGAGCAGACTGTCGTATTTCTTTCGTTCAACCGGATTAATGTTGGTTCTCCATATCTCCTGGAGAGACGATTGTACCTGCGCATAATCAGTCGAGTCTTTTTTGTTGGCAAAAACAGGAACGGTTTGCTGGGCTTGAAGCAGTATAAAACGGAAGAGGAGAACAGCTATGAGCAGCCGGGATTTACCGTCTAAAATGAAATCAGTTTTTACGTTAAGGCGCACTGGAAATACGATTGATTAGGGTGGTTATTTACCGTGATTATGGACGCAATTTTACACAATTCCTGATGCTTAATTCAGTCTTGGATTCCAGGTTAAAATAAAGTCTGATTTTATCGGTAATAATGACCTGGATTTCTACTTTTTCAGGCCAAAAAGCGTTAATTTTGAAGGTTTTATACCGAAAGCATGACAGAAGCAAAGAAGAAGGGATCTGCGAATTATTCAGCCAGTAATATTCAGGTTTTAGAAGGTTTGGAGGCGGTTCGGAAACGGCCCGCCATGTATATAGGCGATGTGAGCACCAAAGGGCTTCACCACCTGATCTGGGAAGTTGTTGACAACTCCATTGATGAGGCCCTGGCAGGGTATTGTGATGAGATCCGGGTAACTGTAAATGAAGACAATTCCATTCTGGTAGAAGATAACGGCCGGGGTATTCCTACCGATATGCATGAAAAGGAAAAGCGCTCAGCGTTGGAAGTGGTTATGACCGTACTTCATGCCGGAGGAAAGTTTGATAAAAACACCTATAAGGTATCCGGTGGTTTACACGGTGTAGGTGTTTCGTGCGTAAATGCGCTCTCCGAAGTACTACATGCCACTGTCTATCGCGATGGTAAAATTTGGGAACAGGAATATCACCGGGGCATTCCTCAATACCCGGTTAAAGTAACGGGTGAATCCGAACGAAGAGGTACAACCGTTCGTTTCCTTCCGGATAAGGAAATATTCACAGTCAGTGAGTATAACTACGTAACCATTGCCTCTAGATTACGTGAGCTGGCATTTCTCAACCCGGGTATTCGGATATTCCTGCAAGACCTTCGCGAAAAAGATGAAGAAGGTAACGTGCGTCACGATGAGTTTTAT
>JALOMY010000180.1 GCA_025455225.1 Cyclobacteriaceae bacterium
CCCTGGGTAACGATTATAATAGGTATTGCAGGATTTTTTGCCTTGGTAACACATGAAGGCACCGAATTTAATCCGGCTAATAAAACCTACCGTGAATACACCTCTTTCTTCTTCTTTAAAACCGGAAAAATTGAATCTTACGATCACATTGAAAAAATTTTTATAAACCGTTCAAAAGAAAGCAAACAGATGTATGCTCCCCGTACATCAACGTCATCAACCCTCGAATATGCCGTTTATAATGCGTACCTGAAATTCAGCAACGGGGAAAAAATTCATCTTCAAAAAACCAAGAACAAGGAAAAACTTATGGCCACACTCAAGCCATTAAGTGAAGCGGTTCGGGTTGAGGTTACAGACAATAGCTGAATATAGCCAAACGGCTCAGTGTCAATCGTTTCTTAACGAATCAACCGGATTTGCTCTGGCTGCACCAATGGACCTGGTACTTACGGTTATCCACGCAATTGCCAATACTGATAGTGCGGCAATCAAAAATACCGTTGGGCTTAAATCAATGTGATATACAAATGTTTCCAGCCAGTTACTCATCAGGTAATAACCAACGGGAATAGCCACCAAAGAAGCAACAACAATCAGCCCAATAAATTCTTTTGATAGCATACCAAAAATAGTAGTGACTGATGCCCCCAACACTTTTCGTATACCGATTTCCTTTGTTCTGCTTTCAACACTGTATGAAACCAATGCAAATAAGCCTAAACATGCAATGGCCAACGAGATAACAGAGAACACAAGGAACACTGAGGCAAACCGTTGCTCAGCATCGTACTGAGCATTAAGGGATTCCTCAGCAAATCGTGTATCAACAATCGTATTGGGAAAATGTCTTTTCCAAATTTGCTCAACGGCCTCACGGGCCTGGAATGAGTTGCCCGTTAACCTTACTGTGATTTGAGAGAATCCTCCATTAAGCAAATAGAGAACAGTTGGATCGATGCTATATTGAAGTGAGTTGTAGTTGAAATCCTTTACTACTCCAGTAACCTGACCATCTCTTCCTTGAAAGCGAAAAGATTTTCCAATAATATCTTCAGGTGATGAATAACCGTGAGCCTGAATGAGTTTTTCGTTTACCACAAAGGCTAGCGTTGAATCGGCAGCATTGTCCTTTTGAAAAAAACGTCCCGCCAGAAGTTTCATTCCGTAAACATTCAGGTATTCAAAATCAGTTCTTACCCGATGTACGGTTGCATTTACCTTGTTCCCTTGAACATCTTCAACAACAGCAACGGAATTACTAAGTCCTCCAGCCAAACTTGTATTCGACCGGGTAATCCCTGCCACAGATGACACGGATTTTACCTCTTGCGCAAAAGCTTCATAACCGCTTATAACTTCCTGGCTGCCATTAACCCCCATAACCAGTAAGCCTTCCTTATCAAACCCTAAATCATGCTGTTGCATAAACTTTAGTTGTTGTTGCACCACCATAATTCCAACAACTAGTAAAATGGTGATGGCGTATTGTACAACAACCAGGCTTTTTCTAAGAAAAATGCCCTTTGTACCTGTTTTTAGCTGCCCTTTCATAATCTCCACCGGCTTGAATGATGACAGCATGAAAGCCGGATAAAATCCCGAAACAATGCCAACTGCGGAGGCTATTCCAAAAAGGAGTGCCATAACCTGAAAAGAATATAAGTCAACAATTGGTTTGCCGGTCATGCTCTCAAACATAGGGCGAACAAGCTCAATCCAGATGAGCGCCAATAGCAACGAAAAAATGGCAATTAACCAAGACTCCGTAAGGTGTTGACCAATAAGCTGTCTTTTATAAGCGCCCATTACTTTACGCATCCCTACCTCCTTGAATCTACCGGATGAAAATGCGGTAGTCAGGTTAATGTAATTTATACAAGCCAGCAGCAACACAATCACTCCAACAGTTCCAAAGATGATAACACTGCTTAACGTATTGGTTTCTTTAATTTCGTACTTAATGTGCGAATGGAGGTGTATATCTGTGATGGGGGTAAGAAAATACTCGTAGCTTATTTTCCATTCGCGGTTTTGTTTACCCATGTATTTCTCAATTAATTGAGGAAGCTTTGCCTGAAGTTGTTCCGCATTACTGCCCTCACGAAGCATGACATACGTATAGTAACCATTGTTATACCAATCATGACCTTGCGGATCTATTGGATTATTTACTTCAAATGTTTTAAAGGAAATAAGCGCCTGATAGTTGAAATGTGAATTGACCGGACAGTCTTCAATAACACCTGTAACGATATAGTTTTTTCCGCGACCCTCTGGATCCTGAAGAAAGATGATGAGGGACTGTCCTATAGGATCTTCATCACCAAAATATTTTTTGGCCATGCTTTCGCTGAGCACTATGGAGTAGGGCTCATTTAATGCAGTCCGTTTATCGCCTGCCTTTAACTCAAAACTAAATAGCGAAAAGAAGGAAGCGTCTGTCATCAATAAAAAATCTTCCATGAATTGTTTATCGTTCCGTTGAACTATGGCATCATTGTTATCGATAATTACTGCGTCTTCAACTTCCGGCAGATCATTTTTTAATGCCGTGCGCAGCGGAGTGGGTGTAACCGCTTGTTGCATGCGGTCCGATTCTGAAGAGAAAATTCCGCTCACACGGTAAATGCGATCAGCCTTTTCGTGAAAGCGGTCAAAACTAAGTTCATTCACAACCCAAAGGCCAATAAGCGTGAAACATGTCAGGCCTACCGAAAGCCCGATAGCATTTAGTACGGTGTAACTTTTGTTCTTTAACAGATGCCTGATGGCGGAGATAAAATAACTTTTCAGCATAGCTTAAATGGTTGGCCAGCCATTGGCTGGAGGGTTTAGTAAACATAAGCCCTACTATTATTATGCCATGACCAAAAGCAACCTGATTCTGTTTGAATCAGAATATTGAAGTGTATCAGTTCGAACGGACTTCGTTCGATATTGGGATTTGTGGATAGGCGGCCTTAACGCATCGTTTTGGCTATCTTTACCCCATGCAAAACTTCAAACACAAAGTACCTATTCAAATCCGTTTCAAAGACATTGACAAGATGGGGCACGTGAACAATGCCAATTACCTGACTTACATCGAAACAGCCCGGATCAAGTATTTTGAGGATGCCGTGGGCGACAACAAGAAGTGGAGCCACCAGGTTGGAATAATATTGGCGCGAACGGAAATTGATTATAAAGCCCCTGTCTTTTTACACGATTCCATTAATGTTTATACCCGGTGCTCCAGAATCGGAACAAAAAGCCTGACACTCGAATGGAGCATTGTGCGTGACAAAAACGGAGAAGAGCAAATTACAGCGCAGGGTTTATCGGTACTGGTGTGCTACGATTACGTTCATGAAAAAACCATTGCTCTTCCTGATGAGCAACGCAGATCGATTGAAGCGTATGAACAACTAAACGATTAACCTTTATAATTCCGTGCAAACCACTCCTCCTGTGAGTATGCCTGTTCTGACCCAATAATTTTCTCAGCAAGCTTTTGCTGCGCTCTCTTTATCGATTTGGTAATGAGGGAGTGTCCTAAGATTTCTCCTTCACTCATCCCTAAATTTTTAATCAATGAGATCAGGTTCTCTCCACCAAACCGTTTAAAGATGGGTTCATCCAGGGCCGACAGCACCGGGATTTCGTTCAGGTTGAGAGTTTCAAAAAGTTTTTCCTCCTCCTTCATCAGGGGATGATGTTCAATAAAGACAAGTAATTTTCCTGGGACGGAAATACTTCCCAACTGGTTGGCAAGAAATACCGGGGCTTGCTCTCCTAATTTCGCTTTAAGCTCATCTCTGGTTTCTTCAAACCAGGCAATAAAAACACAGTCGGAATTCAACTTTAACATATCGGAACAAGCATTCCATTTTGCTTGTTTCGAAAGCCAAACCTTATCCACTATTTCGTAATTCTTACGGCTGCCCCGGTTAAAAATTCCAAACATGGAAATGAAATTCAATATGGATTATCAGAACCACTAATCAACGGGCACCATGGGTAAAGTAACACGGGTTTTTTCCCAGAAGAAATTCAAATTCAAAACACTGTCTGCAGAAGTAAATGAAATTGTGAACTGCTCTACTTCTGCATCGTTTTCAGATACCTTCGCCTGCACCCGAAGTACATCCAGGTTTTCTTCAAAAGGATCTCCGGTTAACTGGGCTCCCCAATAATCCAGCTTGCTGTTAAACACAATTGTCCATTCATCAGGACCCGGTATGGTATACAAGGAATACCGGCCGGCCTTCAGGGACGTACCCTCCAGCAAAACGTCTTTACTAATGCTGATTTCGGTTGCTTCGTTAGCTCCTGTTCTCCACTTTTTTCCGTACGGCACCAGGGCTCCGTCCTTTTCTTCGCCAAAGATCAACCTTCCCCTTTTGGCAGGACGACTGTAATTCACCTGTACGGTAAATCCACCACTTGAATATTCTGCCTTATCAGCAGGACTCAGATTACGGCTGGTAATCATCAGATAGGCAACATATCCGCCAACCACCAAAATGAGGGCAGCAAAGACCCATGCAATTTTACGAAGCATATTTATTGGGATTAATGTCAGGCAAGTTAGAAAACACTTTTGAAATCCATTCCTGTAATCCTTTTTTATCCTGTTTCAAATTGTTGGTAGCTTGGAGAATTACTTATGAACTTATGAAAACAAATTCACTGCTCTTCCTGCTTTTCATTGCTTCATTGGCCTTTGGCCAGAAAAAGAAAGCAGAAACACCCCCCGCACCTGCAGCACCTGCTTCCGGCATTGCTGCCAAGGTTTCGGGCATGCAACACGTTCCCGGTTATTTTGATTTCTATTATGATGAGAAGCAGGATAAGATCTTCCTGGTGATCGACAAGTTTGATACTGAATTTCTTTATGTTAACTCCCTGGCAGCCGGCATCGGTTCGAACGATATTGGATTAGACCGAGGCCAATTGGGTGACGATCGAATCGTGAAATTTGAACGAAGGGGACCGAAAGTTTTAATGATTCAACCCAATTACCGGTTCCGTGCAATCACCAATAATATTGATGAGCGAAATGCAGTTGAACAAGCCTTTGCTCAATCCGTTCTATGGGGCTTTACCATTACCACTGAAGAAAATGGCAAAGTATTGGTCGATGCTACGGATTTTTATTTTCAGGATGCGCATGATGTTACCGGCCGGTTACGAAGCATGCAACAAGGCAATTACACCCTGGACAAAACCCGCTCTGCCTTTTATCTGCCTCGCACAAAAAATTTCCCTCAGAACACCGAGGTTGAAGTAACGCTGACTTTCACAGGACAAGCCACTGGATATTACATTCGAAGTGTAACGCCTACGCCCAACAGCGTTACGGTTCGGCAACATCATTCCTTCATTCAATTGCCGGATGGTAACTACAAACCCAGAAAATTCGATCCGCGGGCAGGCTACTTCGGTATCACGTATTTCGATTATGCCACACCCATATATGAACCCATTGAGAAACGGTTTATCAACCGGCATCGACTGGAAAAGAAAGATCCTAATGCGGCCATGAGCGAACCGGTTGAACCGATTATTTATTACCTCGATCGCGGTACACCGGAACCCATCCGTTCAGCCTTATTAGATGGGGCGCGTTGGTGGAATCAGGCTTTTGAAGCAGCCGGTTATAAAGATGCATTTCGGGTTGAGATGATGCCCGAAGGTGCTGACCCGATGGATGTGCGTTATAATGTTATTCAATGGGTGCATCGTTCCACTCGCGGTTGGTCGTACGGTTCTTCCGTAAGCGATCCGCGAACCGGTGAAATTATTAAAGGACATGTTTCATTAGGATCATTACGGGTTCGTCAGGATTTCCTGATTGCCGAGGGATTGCTTGCTCCGTATGAAAATGGAAGATCGGTACCTCCGCAAATGCAGGAAATGGCGCTCGCCCGTTTGCGCCAACTTTCAGCACATGAAGTAGGACATACAATAGGGCTTGCCCACAGTTATGCTTCAAGCACTGAAAACCTGGCTTCAGTAATGGACTATCCGCATCCTATTGCCACAATTAAAGATGGCAAGATTGATCTAAGTAAATCGTATGATGATAAAATAGGTGCCTGGGATAAAGTTTCTGTTACCTGGGGCTACCAGGACTTTCCGGATGGAACGGATGAAGATGCCGCTCTTGAAAAAATTATCCAGGATGCTTTGAAGCAAGGATTGACTTTTTTAACCGACCAGGATGCACGGCCAACCGGAGGTGCCCATCCCTTCGCCCATCTGTGGGATAACGGTGCTGATGCTGCC
>JALOMY010000181.1 GCA_025455225.1 Cyclobacteriaceae bacterium
GGAAGCAGTTAATGAAGCCATTGCCATCGGTGAACAAGCCCGCATGCCGGTACAGATTTCTCACTTTAAAGTAACCTATAAACCCAACTGGGGAAAATCTATTACTACGTTGCAGCAGGTAGAGCAAGCCCGACTGCGCGGGATTGATGTAACTATTGATCAGTATCCCTACGTGGCCAGCAGTACAACGTTAAGCACACAGGTACCGAGCTGGGTATTTTCAGGAGGAACAGATTCAGTGCAGTGGCGACTGAATGATAAAGCCACGCGCATGCGCATCAAACAGGAAATGGTGGATGAGTTAAAGAAGAAAAAACTAAAGAATTACAGTTATGCCATGATTGCGCGGTATGCACCAGACAGCACCTATAATGGCAAGACCATTACTGATGTAAATAAGCTGAAAGGTCGCAAGACAAAACCCATGCAGGAAGCCGAAACCATCCTGGAGTTAATTGCATCAACGGAACGCGTTCAAATGGTTTATTTCAGCATGGATGAAGCAGACCTCAGACGAATTGCGCAATACCCGTTTAACATGTTTGCATCGGATGCGGGCATTAACCGGTACGGCACCAACATGCCACATCCACGGGCCTATGGTACCAATGCCCGGGTGCTTGGGTACTATGTACGTGAATTAAAATTGATTCGCCTGGAAGAAGCCGTTCGGAGAATGACTTCACTTCCTGCAACACGATTCAATCTTCATGACCGGGGTTTACTTCGCGAAGGCATGGCTGCCGATATTGTTGTATTTGATGAACAAAAGGTAGGAGACCGGGCCACTTTTGAAAAACCACATGCTTATTCAGAGGGATTTGAATACGTAATTGTAAATGGTAAGATCACTGCAGAGAAGGGTAAACACACAGGTGTACGCAACGGTGTTACGTTAAAGCCAGGCCGTTAATTATCATTATATTGAAACTTTAGCGTGTAATTTCACGTCTAATCCACATTCACCATAAATCCTCCACTTATGCGCATATCCTTAATTACCCTATTACTTTTCTTTTTCGGCTTTGTTCTTCACGCACAAAATTCATCTGTACAGGCCGAACTGGATAAAAAGTTAACCCAGCAGTTCGGAACCAAGGAAGAACCCGGAGTATCCGTACTGGTTATGGAAAAAGGAAAAGTGGTGCTGAAGAAGGGGTATGGATATTCGAATTTGGAAAAGAAGGAAGCCATTAACCCTGATGATGTATTTCGTATCGGTTCCATTACAAAGCAGTTTACTTCCACTGCGATTTTGAAATTGGTGGAGCAACGAAAAATTAATTTAAATGATGATATCTCTAAATACCTTCCGGATTTTAAAACAACTCATCCGGTTACCGTTGAGCAACTCCTGAATCATACGTCTGGTATAAAAAGTTACACCAGTCTTCCGGAAATCATGTCAACCGAAAGCAAGAAAAAGAAAATGACGATAAACGAAATGCTTTCGGTAATTCAAAAGCAGCCGGCTGATTTTGCTCCGGGTGAACAGTGGTTGTACAATAATTCGGGTTATTTTTTGCTCGGAGCCATCCTTGAGAAAGTAACCGGAATGACATATCGGGATTACATAACAAAAACATTCTTTAAACCCCTCGGCATGAAATCGTCATTTGTTGACGATGCCCAACCCATTGCCAACCTTGTAACAGGTTATGCGCGGAAATCGGCAACTGAATTTACCATTGCCGATTATGTTGATCCCTCGATTCCCTACTCTGCCGGCTCTATATTTTCTACGGTTGATGATTTGTATAAATGGAACCAGGCCATCTTCAGTTATAAACTCGTGAAAAAAGATTTGCTGGAAAAAGCATGGACACCAACCCAGTTGAAAAACGGAGCGCTGGAGAGTTATGGATATGGCTGGCAATTAGGCAGGGTGGGAACTCTTAGAGCCATCGGTCATGGTGGAGGTATTGATGGATTTGTTTCATTCGAGGTTTATGTTCCTGAAAAACAAATTTATGTGTGTGTACTGGCCAACACGGGATTGCCGATTGAGGATATTGCCTATTCGCTTCTTGAAACAACAGCCGGTGCTACAAAACAAAAACCTGAGCCAGTGGTTCTTAACGCCAGCGAGTTGGAACAGTATATCGGTGTTTATTCCATCGATGCCAATCAGGAGCGCGTCATTACGTATAAGGAAGGTAAGGTGTATTCACAACGCACCGGAGGCGATCGTCTTGAGATATATCCTTATACTAAAGACAAATTCGCATTTAAAGAATCCAACTCAGAAATCCTGTTTACCCGAAATAGTGACGGTAGTATTGCCGGTATGCAACTGATCGGTCGCGATTGGGTACAGCAAACAGCAACACGAACTAATAAACCCATACCGGCAGAACGTGTGGCCATTACCCTGAGTGCTGAAGAGTTTGACGTATTTGCAGGTGAATATGAGTTGGCTCCCGGATTTATTCTAAAAGTTTGGCGGGAAGAAAATCAATTTAAAACGCAGGCCACGGGTCAACCCCCATTTGATATTTACCCCGAAAGTTCATCGAAATTTTTCCTGAAGGTAGTGGATGCCCAGTTGGAGTTTAACCGCAATGACCAGGGTGAAGTTACCGGGTTAACCCTCTTCCAGGGCGGAAGACAGATGCCGGCAAAGAAGATTAATTAATCAAGCAACGGAGTTAATCGATGGGAACGTTTACGTGACGTTCGGCATGATAGGAAGAGCGCACCAAAGGCCCGGCTTCAACATACCGGAGTCCGCGTTTCAGTCCCTCTTCCTTATACATTTCAAAGGTATCCGGATGAATATACTCGGCTACCTCCAGGTGCATTTTGGTAGGTTGCAAATACTGGCCAAGGGTAAGAATCAACAAGCCGTTTTCCACGAGGTCATCCATAGCTTTAAATACCTCTTCCCTGGTTTCGCCAAGACCTAACATAATACCGGATTTGGTTCGTCTGCCGGCTTCCCGGATGCGTTTGATCTGCTCCAGGCTACGTTCGTATTTGGCTTGTGGCCGTACAATGCGATAAAGACGGCCAACAGTTTCCATATTATGGCTCACCACTTCCTGGCCACCTTCAATCATCCGGTACAAGGCATCCCAGTTTCCTTTTGTGTCCGGTATTAACGTTTCGATGGTTGTTTCCGGGCTTACTTTTTTGGTTTCTATTACGGTTTGGTACCAGATTTCAGCACCGCGGTCTTTCAGTTCATCGCGGTTAACCGAAGTAATGACGGCATGCTTAACGCCCATTAATTTAATGGCTTCTGCAACCCGCCTGGGTTCATCAACATCGTATTCGGTGGGTCTGCCTGTGGCTACAGCACAAAACGTACAGCTTCGGGTGCAGATATTGCCGAGGATCATAAAAGTTGCCGTTCCGGCACCCCAGCACTCACCCATATTGGGGCAGTTACCACTCTCACAAATGGTATGTAACTTATGGGTATCGACAAGCCTGCGTACCTTAGCGTATTCAGGTCCAACCGGTAACTTAACCCGAAGCCAGTTCGGTTTACGTTGACGCAATTGCTCTGCCGATACGGTGGGTAGCTCGATCATCTTCCTTTAAAATTCTGAATACAGTAAAAACAGATTACTGCCCGATAAGTTCCTTGTATTGTGCAGCTGTCAGCAAGCCATCGGCTTCTGAAGCATTACCGATCTGAACTTTCACCATCCATCCTTCGCCATACGGATCGGAATTTACTTTTTCCGGACTTCCATCAAGGGCAGCATTTACTTCGAGCACCTTGCCGCTTATAGGCATATACAGATCAGATACTGTTTTTACGGCTTCCACGGTTCCGAATACATCGTGTTGCTTCAGTTCTTGTCCAACGGTATTGATGTCTACATAAACGATATCACCCAGTTCGTTCTGTGCGAAATCGGTAATACCAATAACGGCTGTCGTACCTGAAATCTTAACCCATTCATGGTCTTTGGTGTACTTTAAATCGGAAGGGATGTTCATAGTGATGATTTTATCGGGCCAAAAATAGATAAGTTCAAGGAAGTTTCAAGATGAAGCTTGAAATAACGCGGCAATCAAACCGGACAATAAAATAGGACAAGGAAAAGGTGGTTTATGGCAGCCGGCTACTTTTACTGGGCCAGGCTGAACCGAACCTGAACACCAAACCGGGTAGTGGATCTGCGGAATGAATTCGATACCTGCGGATCGTTAATGGTTCGTTCAAAATACGCCTGAACGTTCAGTTTCTGATTGACTACATAACTAATGTTCGGTCTTAATTGGAAGTTAATGTTGCCGTTGGTCAGCACATTCAACTCCTCGATCTTTCGCTGGATGGTGGACTGATCGCTGATCGTTAGATTTAACCGGAACGTAACATCATTTTTCAATACCACAGTTCGCCCCTGTGATTTAATGGGCATTTTCATATTGTTCTTGGTATAGCCCATCTCAATAGAAAAATCCTTACTGTTCACTTCAGTAATTTGTGCATTCGAAACGTTAAGAGCCAGTTCGCGTTTGGTTTTATATTCAGCACGTGCGGTTAACCGGCTTTTTGTTCGCACGTTGATTCCAATCAGGGGTGCGAACTGTTCCGAAATCAAAACCTGGCTGATTACATAAATCGGAACCGGCCTTCCGGCATCGTTCGTAATGGTTGAATAGATACCATTGTTGTAGTTTTCCAGCGGTACGTTCAAACTTAAATCCCCCGTGTTTTCATATTGCAGGGAGTTGGAAAAATTAAGTACTGAATAGGTTGCATTGTATCCGTGACTGATGGTAATGGATTGGAAAATGTTTTTGAACGCCTGGAGCTTATTCAAACCATTATAATCCACGCGCCAGCCGGGCAGCGGTGTGCGCGGAAACGGAGTTAAACTTGTTTTCTCTACACCTTTTCCTGTGTATGTGGCGATGAAGGCCGGAATGAGAACATCCTGACTGATGGAATCGTATTCAAATCCCGGATTAACCCGGGCGAATTTCTGCTGAACGTCAATCAGGTTTTGTTCGAATTCCTGGAATACGGATGAAACCAGGTCGTTGTTATCGGTTTTGAAGGTCGTGTTAATCGCAATGGTTGAAATGCGGTAGCTGCCAAAACGGTTGGGATTGAGGGAAACATAATTATTCTGAATATCATCGAATCTGAAAATCTCCTGGTATCCATCGGTGATGTCTTTCTTAATATCAAGCTGAATTTTCAGATCGTTGGCCGGCTCAATGTTGGCGCGCGCTGTCAGTGACTGGGTAGCCGATTGCGTAAAGGGCGTGGTAAGTGCATTTGATTTAATCAACCAATTATTTTCTGCTGCTTTGAATCGGATATCCGGATCCTGACCACCCAGAATGAAATTCCATCCGGGAGCATCAAATCCTTTATCCATACCAAACAAGTAGGGCGTTGGCTGAAAGCCGGGTAAGATGGTTCCTTCAATTACCGAGTAGGTTCCATTAATAGATCGGACGGACATTAGCAACCTAAGAAAACCTTTGATGGCTGAAGGTGTAGTTCGAACCGTATCGGGCTTTTGGTTGGCTTGCGGCCGTATAGATGCCGGGCGTGGTGGTGTATTTATATTCTTAAGAAATCCAACTTTGTTGTAAAGTTTAACCAGGTCAAGTCGACCAGTTATCGTCTGATCGCGATTGTTTTGAATGGTGTGCTTGAAATCAAGGCTGTCGGGTAAATCGAGGGGATCAGGATTTAGCGGATCATCTGGCCGGTTAACCGGTCCTGAACGCCATGCGTAATTGGCCTGGTACCGGTATTCGGCTCCGATCCAATCCGTGATGGGAAATTTATCCAGCGGAATAATGTAATTGACTGTGAAGCTTTGATCGAAATTTTTCATCCTCCCGAATTTTTTCAGGTTGGTCTTAACGCTGTCACGTTTCTCAGCAGTATCAATATCACCTTCAGGTTCATCAACAATTGCATTTGCTCGTGCTGCATAAGTAAATGACAGATTCTTGGAAATATTCCATTGTACATTATATGTGCGGTTGAAGGTAAAGTACTTCAGATAATTTGGATCTGAACTTGAAAGTGAGTTGCGGTAAATGATTCTGGAGAATGAACGGTCAAGATCACCCCTAACCATAATGGAAGTAGGTAATAAGCTCAGGTTGAAATCTTTTATGAATTTGAGATAAGGAGCCTTTAATCCCTCTGAATTTTTAAATGGTTCGATACCGGCACCTTTAGGGGCAAAGTTGTAGGCGATGGATGCCCCCTGGTCTTTCCTCAGTGATTCGGTCAGTGTAAAATTCTTTCGGGTGTTATCGCTGTATCGATAACTAAACGAA